>JAWSUQ010000048.1:0-11161 GCA_033549265.1 Bacillota bacterium | reverse complement strand
GTATTGAGGAGTGAGAGAGCACTAAAAAGTACTACCCTTTATATAATATGTCAATTATAACCTCCATCTATACGCGCCTATTAAGCTTACCACTATATTTAATTAGTGTCAACTTATGAATATAGTGGTAAAATAGGACCAATAACGTGGGCAGATAAATAAAAAAGTACTAACTGAAGGAGGGATCTTCATTAACAGCAAGATTGCATTGCTTGTAGGAACAACTGGTTTAATTGGGATGGAGATGCTCCAGTATCTTTTAGCAGCTAAAGAATATAGTAAAATCATATCAATTACACGTCAATCCTCGGGAATAAAGCATGAAAAGCTGGAGGAAAGAATTATTGATTTTGATATGTTATCTAGACATGATTTTAGCCAATTTCGTATTAATGATGTTTTTTGCTGTTTAGGCACCACTATTAAAAAAGCAAAGTCTAAGGAAGCTTTTATTAAGGTGGATTTAGAATATCCTTTAACAATTGCCAAGCTCGCCAAAGAGGTAAATGCAGAAAAATTTATTTTAGTTAGCTCCATGGGAGCAAATGCAAGATCAAAACTTTTCTACTCGAAGGTAAAAGGCCAGCTAGAGGAGCAGCTGCAACAATTAAACTTCCACTCATTAATTATCTTTAGACCATCATTATTATTGGGGAAAAGAGCTGAGTTTAGACCTGGTGAAACTATGGCAGCTGTAGTAGCTAAAGGGCTATTTTTTCTTTTTATAGGCCATTTAAAAAAATATGAGCCTATAGCCGCAAAAAAAGTAGCCCAAGGAATGTATAAGGCTGCTCAACTAAACAATAGTGAGAGTATCAAAATCTACGAATCTAGTGACATAGTAAAGATTGCAAAAGAGGCTGTAATCAATAATTATTAAAGAGGAAAAATTATGATAAAAAGGAAGCATCTAGTGATACTGATACATGGGTTCTGTAGAGACCAGTCAGATATGTATTTTCTCAGAGATAATTTGAATGAAATAGGTTATTATACTATTACAGTCAATCTTCCAACTTTTTTTAGTTCATTTGAAGTGTGCACAGGTAAATTTACTAAATTCTTTAATGAGTTGCATCATAAGCTTGAGGACTTTGAACAGGTCCACTTTGTTGCTCATAGTATGGGAGGGTTAATCTTAAGAAGCTTTCTAGCGGAAAATAAGGTAAGAAATATAGGAAGATGTGTGCTAATTGCCACCCCAAATGGTGGGACAAAGCTGGCTGACATTCTCTATAAGCATTTTAAGCCAATAGTAAAGCTGTTTAAGCCATTAGAAATTCTGAGGACTAACGGTATACAAATAAATTCAGCTTTAAATTGCCCCCGGCCTGATATTGGTGTAATAGCCGGTAATAATAATAACCTGATGCTAGGAAGATTATTTTTGTCATCTGATAGCGACGGCAGGGTTGAGGTGGAGTCAACAAAATTAGAGAACATGAGGGATTTTATTGTAATAGACTTTGGGCATGAAGACATTCATCATCAGCTAGAAACAGTTAGATTAGTAGATGATTTCTTGCAGACGGGAAGCTTTACTTAAGCTGAAAGAGGTTTCACTTGAGGAGGCGTTATATTAGTGACTGATTATGGTATTAAGCTTGTTGGAGAAATAGATTGGGACACAAAGTTATATAGATATATGTCTTTAGCCCAGTTTATTTCTTTTGTAGAAGGTAAAAAAATTAACCTAACTAATATTGGCAAGTGGCCTGATAAATGGGAAGCAGCCTTAAATAAGCTGCCAATAGTTGCTGAAAATGGTGAAGTAAATTATCCTTTGTATGACCTATATCAAGAGATGTACGGCCAATGCTGGTCTCTTAATTCGGAGTCAGATGCCATGTGGCGCATCTATTCTCCCAAGAAGCAAGGTATTTTAATAGGAACAACTACAGAAAAATTTCGCAAAATTGATAAGTTAAGCTATGGTGTTCTAGGGAAGGTTAAATATTATTCTGATATAAAAGAAGTGTTAAAGTATTTAGGAGATAATCATGGTCTTTCTGGCGGGCTTGTCAAGCGTACTGCCTTTGAATATGAAAATGAGGTAAGACTATTAACGTTGAGAAAGTTTATTAATGACTCTGACAAAGAGGGCCCATATATTAATATTCCGTTAGAGCCTACTGATTTTATCGAAGATATAATTATTGATCCTAGGGCCAGTCAATGGCTGGTGGAAGCAATTACTAGCTATTGTAAAAGAGTAGGCTTTAAGTTTATCCCAAAACAGTCAGAATTGTACTGTGCAAATGTATTCGAGCATACGAAGGTCGCAGTAAAGCTGTCAGACACTCATATCATAAATTGAGATACCTATTAGCCCTTTATACAAATGGCTATACTATAATAAAAAATGTCTTTAAAGAAAAAGTTTACTTCTATAGTTAAAATGTTGTAAAATATAGAAATAGTATTATGTATAATGTTCAAAAAATAAAGGGGATTGATTATGACTACCACAAATACTACATCTACAAACTTCATTCAAAGTATTATCAATGAAGATTTAAAAGTAGGAAAAAATAATAGTAAAGTACATACGAGATTTCCGCCGGAGCCAAATGGATATCTGCATATTGGCCATGCCAAATCAATCTGTCTAAACTTTGGTTTAGCAAATCAATACAATGGCCTATGCAATCTCCGCCTTGACGATACTAATCCTACCAAAGAAGAAGTAGAGTACGTCGACTCCATTATGAACGATGTTAAATGGCTAGGCTTTGATTGGGAAGACAGACTGTTTTATGCTTCTGATTACTTTGAACAAATGTATCAGTTTGCAGTGGATTTAATTAAGGTAGGGAAAGCCTTTGTATGTGATTTGAGCCCTCAGGAAATCAGAGAATATAGAGGTTCCTTAACTGAGCCAGGCAAAAATAGTCCTTACCGAGACCGCTCAGTTGAACAAAACTTAGACTTGTTTGAGCGAATGCGGGCTGGTGAGTTTGCTGATGGTGCTAAGGTATTGAGAGCTAAAATAGACATGGCTTCGCCAAACCTAAACATGCGAGATCCAGTTTTATATCGAATTCTCAAAGCAAATCATCATCGCACAGGTGATCAGTGGTGTATTTATCCTATGTATGACTATGCTCATCCCCTTTCAGACGCAATTGAGGGAATTACACATTCTATTTGTACCCTAGAATTTGAAGATCATCGGCCTTTGTACAACTGGGTAGTTTCTTCGGTAGATTTAGCATCCAAGCCTCAGCAAATTGAATTTGCGCGGCTTAACCTAAGCAACACCATTATGAGCAAGCGTAAGCTGCGCTTGCTAGTTGAAGAAAATTATGTAGAAGGCTGGGATGATCCCCGAATGCCTACTATTTCTGGTTTGCGCCGTCGGGGTTATACACCGGAGGCGATAAGAGATTTTTGTGACCGTATAGGTGTAGCAAAAAGCAATAGCATAGTTGATATTGCGTTATTAGAGCACTGTATCCGAGAGGATCTCAATGCTAAAGCACCACGAGCAATGGCAGTAATTAACCCATTAAAGATTGTAATTACCAACTACCCACAGGGTCAGGTTGAAGAATTAATCGCAGAGAACAATCCTGAAAATCCTAGAATGGGCAGTCGCAAAATTCCTTTTGGACGGGTTTTATATATTGAGCATGACGATTTTATGGAGGATCCACCTAAGAAGTTCTTCCGCTTGGCGCCAGGGAAAGAGGTGCGTTTAAAGCATGCTTATATAATTAAGTGTGAGGAAGTTATAAAAGATGAAAACGGAGCCACAGTTGAGCTGCATTGTACTTACGACCCTCAAACTAAGAGTGGGGAGGCCACTGTGGAACGGAAAGTAAAAGGTACCTTGCACTGGGTATCAGCAGAGCATGCAGTTAAAGCTGAAGTGCGGCTTTATGAGCATCTGCTCTTAGAAGACAATTCTGATGAGGAAGATGAAGCAGCAGATTTTACCTCCAAGCTAAATCCTGACTCTTTAACTATAATCAACAATTGTCTAGTAGAGCCTAATCTCAATCAGGCAGAACCAGGCAATCGATACCAGTTTATGCGCCACGGTTATTTTTCAGTTGATAAGCAAAAAAATGATACTGGAGACCTAGTGTTTAATCGGATAGTATCTTTAAAGGACACTTGGGCTAAGGTGAAAAAATAAACTTTGCATTTGCGTATAAAGTCTGCAGATATGGCTTCTGCAGACTTTTCTTTAGAGGTAATCAATGGAAGGAGAGATTAAAATGAAGGAAAATGACTTTATTAAATGGCATGAAGCTATTAAGAAAAGGCGTTCTCGACGCCAATTTATCGAAAAGCCTATCGAATCAGGTAAAATTAACTATCTTGTTGAATATTGCCAACAGTTAAATAACTGGCTAGGTGGAGGAGCTAGAGCAGTAGTAGTAACTGATAATCCAGAGCAGGCCTTTAAAGGACTGATGGGTTCTTATGGCAAAATAAAGGGCGCACCCGCCTACGTAGCATTTATTGGTGATAGCAATGACTTAAATTATCAGGAAAAAGCAGGTTATCTTGGGGAGGCATTTATTTTAGAGGCAACAAATTTCGGCTTAGCTAGTTGCTGGATTGGTGGTTTTTTTAAGCCAGAAGTTGTAGCAGAGCAAATCGAGATAATGCCGCATGAAGAAGTATTAGCTATTACCCCCATAGGTTATGTGAAAAAGGAATATACCTTTGAAGAAAAGCTGATGGCTGGGTTCGCTACCACTCATAAGCGAAAAGATTTAAAAGAGCTTTGTCAAGGTCTGGCGGAAAGTCAATGGCCTAAATGGGTTCAATTTGCCTTGGAGGCTGCTAGATTAGCCCCCTCAGCAGTAAACAGACAGCCTTGGCGTTTCACTATAGAACAAAATGCTATTAAGGTTAGTATAGATAATTTTAAAAACATATCAAATATTTCTAAAAGGCTCGATTGCGGAATTGCTATGTTGCACCTTGAAGCGGGTGCCATAGCTGCAGGAGTAACAGGAACATGGACATATCTAGAATCTAAGGATGTAGCAGTTTACTGCGTTAGATAATTATTCTACTGGATAACGATAGTGACCAATAATTTCCCAACGCAGTAAACAATCCTCTTCTAGTGCCACACTAGCATTATGGATTACTAATGGGATACCATCTCCATTAGTGCGGTCACTAATTATTCCAGTATGTAACAATCCATTTGTGAAACGCCAATAGACTACATCTCCCCACTGCCATTCTGATATGCTTTCTTCATCAAACTCAAAGGTCAAAGCTTTGCCAAATCGATCAAAAAAACGCATTTGATTAGGAACACGTCGATGGTCAATATTGGGGTCAGGCTTACTAAGCCCCCAATTAGGGGGATAAAGGTTAAAGTTTTCGTTCATATCATCATGAATTAAAACCTGTAAATCAATCCCTGCATTGCGAAATGCCCTAACGACCACATCGGTGCAAACGCCCCTATCTGCAGGCACATCTCCCCCGGGGTATGCTATGGACACATAGGCTGCATCATAGCTAGTGCGGTTTTTAACTTCCTGCCTTGCTCCTAGCAAAATTAAATCTGCTATTAGTAGGTTTTCTTCTGGAATTTGTTCTACAGGGGAGAGATTGCTGTCCCTTTGTTGAGGATCTGCTGGTGGCTGTAAGAAGAGGTCATTATTAGATGAACAAGAGATTGAAAGCATAGCAGTAAGTGTCAGTATAATAATTACAATATAACGAATAAGATATCGTCTAAGCATATTTGAGCTCCTTTATTCATTTTAATTACTTATAACCTATACTTTATGTCCTTTATATCTTATATTGTAGACGAAATAACAGTAAAAAAGTTTCAATAGGAAGGAAATAATGGAATTAATCAGGAAGTACTAAAAATGAAAATAACTAAAGTAAAGGGGGATTTAATAATATGATTTCAAAGGCTCAAGATAAAGGGCGGCAGTTGCTAAAGGCTTTTAAAGGAGATAATTATGCTTATGGGTTTAATGTTTTAGAAAAAACAGGGGACTATGCTGCTAGATTCGGCAAGAAAGCATTAGTAATAGGAAATCACAGCAGCTGGCTTCAGCCAGCTATTGAAGAAGTTATTAATTCTCTTAATATGAGAGGAGTCCGGGTGGCTGCAGGGAGTGTTATTCCTGGTGCTAGACCAAATACGCCAACTGAAGATGTATACCGCATTGCTACATGTATCTTAAAGGAACAACCTGAATGCCTGATTGCAATAGGAGCAGGTAGCACTATTGATGCTGTTAAGGCAGCAAATATTTTGGCTACTATTGGTCAGCAAGGGCCGGATATTGAAGATTACTTTGGTGTGGGTCTAGTTTCACAAGCATTAAAAGAAACCGGTAAGAAACTATTGCCAGTGGTGGCAGTAGAGACTGCAGCCAGTTCTGGGGCCCATTTGACAAAATACTCAAATGTAACAGATCTCAATGTAGGGCAGAAAAAGCTGATTGTGGATGAGGCTATTGTTCCCCAAGCAGCAGTTTTTGACTACGGCCTAACTAAATCAATGCCAAAGGATGTAACTTTAGATGGAGCTTTTGACGGTATAGCTCATTGCATGGAGGTTTTTTATGGAGCATCTGAGGAAAAATATAGTGAAGTGGCGGAGATAGCCTTAACTGGAATTGAACTAATAGTGGCTGGACTAAAAAAGCTAATGGAGGATATTACTAGTGATGAAGGTAGAGAACTAATTGGCATGGGAACCGACTTAGGGGGTATGGCCATTATGGTGGGTGGAACTAATGGAGCTCACTTAACTAGCTTCTCCCTGGTAGATATAACTAGTCATGGCAGGGCATGTGCCATTATGAATCCTTACTATACAGTGTTTTTTGCCCCTGCAATACAACCACAGCTTAAAGCTGTAGGAGCTATTTTGCAGCGAAACGGTTTTGTTGACGAGGATTTAGCTAAGCTAGAGGGAGTAGAACTGGCAAAGGCTGTAGCAAAAGGCATGATCAAACTAAGCGAAAGTGTAAGCTTTCCTACTAAGTTAAGCCAGCTGACAGCATTTTCAGATAGCCATATAGAAAAAGCTCTAGCTGCAGCAAAAAATCCACAGCTAGAAATGAAGCTAAAAAATATGCCAGTTGCTTTAAATAGTGAATTGGTAAATGAGTATATGGGACCAATTTTACTAGCCGCTAAGAATGGTGATTTAGAGCTGATAAAGCAGCTTTAGATTATTCTAATGCGAACAGAAATTAGGCGGCCTCTGAGCTCTTCAGCAACATTTTCTCCAAGGATAGTATATACTCCTGGTCCAACGTGAAAGCCATCATTGGTATTTTGATCCCAAACTGCTCTAAAAACCTGGGATTGACCGGGCTGGATTACTACCTGCTCTACTACTTGGGCAAAAACCCTGTCGGCAGACCATTGCCAAATAATAGGCCCGGTTCTACCACGACGGACATAAAAATCAAAGCGCTGGGCAGTTGGGTAGGTTAAGGTTACAGGCCTATCGGAAATGTTTGTTTTAACCAGAGTTATACGCACTGGCTGGTTACGCCGATAAAGCATGCGGTCAGTAGAAAGTACATATAGTAAATCCCCTATAATTCGTGTAGAGAAACTAGGCATCGGCCTTGGCGAGGGCACGCTGGGTGGTACCATTGGCACTGGAATCCTAATAATGATTCTTGCGGTAATTCTTTGGGGATTTTGAATATCATTGATAGCCATAATATCTGATACTGTTGTATCAAAACGACTTGCTAGCTGTTCTAAGGTTTCACCGGGTTGTATTTCGTGGGTAAAAAACATAGCTCATTCCTCCTTTCTAAGTGAAACTTCTTATGTATTATATGACTTTAGTATTTAAATAGTGAAAAAGACCTGATTAATCTTTGGAAGAGCTTAGAGAATATGGGCAAAGCCTGATGGGCTAAGGTAGGTGAGAAAAAAAGATTGAATTTAAAGCTATTTGTATACGGTACCTTAATGTCAAAGTGCCAGCAAGCTGCACTTTTTTTCCCCCATAATGCAAAATATATAGAGGCCACTACCCTGGGAAAACTTATAGATTTGGGGGAGTACCCTGGTATGGTCCCTAGTGATGATCCTACTGATTTAATTTATGGAGAGGTTGTTATAGCTGAAGATAAGTGGCAAGAGGTGTTGGCAAAGCTAGATGAGTACGAGGACTATCTAGCATGTGATGAGGCCAACTCTCTTTATGTTAGAAGAAAAGCTGTAGCTACTATTACTGAAACCGGTGAGAAAATAGAGGTTTGGTGCTATCTTTATAACCAGGATATTAAGGACTACCCTATTATTTCAAGCGGCTCATGGCTGGAAAGGTAGTAAATTTTTAGTCATTGTCACTTGAACAGCCGCATTCAACAGGCCCTCCAGTAATCATACTGTTGATAATGGCGGCAGCACAGCCTACTCCTGATGCCACAGTCAAAGCTTCATAGGGGCAATTTTTAACACAGGCGCTGCATTCCATACAGCTATCTTTTGCCTTAATGTGGGCTTTCCTGTTAACTATGCTAAACACCTCATGGGGACAGACGTTAGTACACATGCCACACCCAATACACCTTTCTTGATTTAAGGATAAAGTTGATACGTTTTTTAAATAAATTAATTTCATCGCAGAATCCCCCTTTGCTATAAAAATAAGCTGCTAAAGATAATTAAAACACCAAGGATAGAAGATAAGCCCATAGCAGGAATTGCCAAGTTCATTTCTTTTTGTACTCCTGATTGAGAGGTGTATGTAGTGCAACCAGTAAAATTTAGACTTAGATAAGCAGCTACCGGTGGCATAAGTAAATAAAGTCCTATTGCTTCAGGGGTTGTAAAGCTATTTCCACTTAATGACCAAACCTGAACAAAGATTGCAATCCAGGCAAGCCCAGCTAACCAACCTTTTATGGTAAAGGAGGGACTGGGGATGTAGGGTAATAATAAAGGTACTAAAGTAGTTCCTACTAATACTGACCCAATATAAGCTATGGCAAAACCAAAGAACCTACCCCAGAACATATGCCAGGAGCTAAGGCTAACAATTGCTGTTACCAGCGCCATTCCAATCAAAACGTAAAATGAGGGCTTGATTGCTTGCATTATCTCTACGGGAACAACAGTGGCTCGATCAACCAGATTAAAGTTTACTTGGCGCATTTCCTTGGTAGCCTTATTATTAGCAGCTAAAAAGCCAGGTAAATCTGAAGCTCTAACAGGCCCGTAAATAACTTTAAATCCTGTGAACTTGTAAATTTGGTGAGCAGCTATGCCTGGTGCCCCTAATTGCGGTAGAATTAGAGATCGGTGCGTTACTACTTGATGCAATTGGGTTGCAGCTAGCTGTTTCACTAATTCCTCCGTTCCAAAGGTCCCTTTGCCAGCAGCACACCATACATTAATACCTTTAGTATCAAGAACTAATATCCAAGCATTAATTGCAGTCAGTTCTTTTCTCAAGGCGTCGAAGGAAAGCTTATAATTAGCTGTAACTAATACTGGAGAATCCTCATTAGGGGTTCCTGCCCCATAAAGGCCTGGCTTAATGGCATAATTCATTCTTCCCATATTCCAACGTACCTTCCAAGAACCCACAACGTCTTCCCTTGATAGATTGACAGAAACACTTGGTATTGGACCCACAGGAGTGTGGATTGTGCTAAGGTAAGGCAGAGTGTAATAGTTTTTGTCATCAATATTGTTCCCCCCGCAACATGATGAGGGGGTACAGCAATCTACCATTTTATCGTTCCTCCTCTTCTATTAATTTTAAAATGCTACATTTATTTTGAAACCAATCCTTTAGTCCCTCAGTTAAGCTATAATATGACCAGGTCCAATCAGATCTTCGCTGGATAAGTCCTGAGTCGGTAAGGATTTTGAGATGATAGGAAATTTTTGGCTGACTAAGCCCAAGAGCTTCAGTGATTTCGCAAACACATAGCTCCCCATTTCTCAATAGGTATAAAATCTTCAGCCTGATTGGGTCTGCCAATACTTTATAGTTACTGGCAATGGTTTTTAATTGAATATCAATTCTTTCATCGGGTTTGGAAAAATCACAGCATTTTAGTTTAATCATAGCATCAATTCCTTTTGATATATTATATAAAAATAATTTGATATAATCATCATATATTATAATAGTTTTGTCTGTCAATAAAAAATTGAAAAATATGTAAAGAAAAAACCCAGGGGTACTGGGTTTAAGAATTAAAATGTTATTAACGTTACAAATTAAGGGATTGCTTGAGGGAGTCAGCGAACTCTATATATTTATCGCGAGTGACTATATTAGTGGGATCTTCTTCAATTGAGTTAAATAAGCTAGTAAGTTGGTCTAACTGATCTTCTGGGATGATTCTAGTTCCCATTTTATAAATTACATTGTCTTCTTTATCAATATGACCATGTAATAACTGCTCATAGGAAATAGCATTAGCAATGATATCTACCCGAGCATCTTCGTTACCAGCTTTATGGGCTGCAATAGCTTTTTCCAAGTTTCTGATATAGTTTCTACCTAAGTCGTGTTCCACTAGCATGCCGGTAATAGGTCCTGTGTTTGGTGGTTCGTCGGCAAGTTCTGTCATAATGTTAAATAAGTGATCCTCCTCCTTTTGGTGATGGTACTTGTCAGCATAGCCTCTAACAAAATCAATAATTTCAGTAAATAACTGATGATCTACTGATTCACCATTTACAATTCCTATACAAAGCTTGCGAATTGCCTTTAGTACTGTTTTTATTGGCCTATGCTCTGCTACTAATATTTCTATGGCATCCATAAAACTACCCCTCCTATATTAACGTGTTATGCTACTAAATATAATATTCCCCAAAAATCATATTTGATGAGGCTAGTATTCAATTATGCAGGATATTAGACATTAGTCTCGAACGTAATAAATAGGAAAATAGGGAATGCTGTAAAAAACGTCTTTTTCTATAGCACATAAAAAAGGGGTAGAAATAATGAAGCAAGTAACAGCAGCAGTCCTTGTTAACGCAGGACATGTTTTAATTGCTAGGCGACAAAAGGGAGATAACCAAGAGCTTTTGTGGGAGTTTCCCGGTGGAAAGATTGAGCCTGGCGAGACTCCGGAGTAATGCCTTGCCAGGGAAATTGAGGAAGAATTTAGAATTAAGGTTACCATAGGCGATTTTTTTGGAGACAGCATTTATCGCTATG
>JAWSUQ010000047.1:0-11423 GCA_033549265.1 Bacillota bacterium | reverse complement strand
AGGGTTTGGTTTTGGTACTGCTACCAATGTAAAACTTCCAGGAGAAGCAAGTGGTATTATGATACCGGAAAACAATCTTAAACAGATCAACATAGCAACTATGGCAATGGGTCAGTCAATAGCAGTAACTCCTATCCAACTGGTGGCGGCTGCTGCTGCAATAGCAAATGATGGCAAGTTAATGGAGCCTAAGCTGGTAAAAGAAATACGTGATAATGAGGGCAAACTAATTGAAACAATTCAGCCTAATGAAATTAGGCAGGTCATTTCAAAAGAATCATCTGAGCGCGCTCGAGAAATATTGGAAAGCGTAGTGCTTAATGGAACAGGAGCCAATGCATATTTACCAGGCTATAAAGTGGCGGGAAAAACTGGAACTGCCCAAAAGGTTGAAGCCGGCAGGTATGCCCAAGGAAAATATATTGCATCTTTTGCAGGATTTGCTCCAGCAGATGATCCAAAAGTAGTTGGGTTAGTTGTGATTGATGAGCCTATAGGTGCATATTATGGCGGTCAAATTGCTGCTCCAGTATTCAAAAGTGTGATGGAGGATGTCTTAAGATATTTAGAGGTTGAACCAAATTATTCTCCAGAAGAACTAAAAAATAGAGAAAAGCTTGAGGCAGAGCTGATAACTGTTCCTGATGCAAGAAATCTATCTAAAGCAGAAGCTGAGAAACAGCTTAGAGCTGCAGGACTAATCCCTCAGTTTAGTGGTGAAGGGGAAAAAATTGTTGCTCAAATCCCAGCAGCCCATGCCCGGGTTCAGAGACAAACAAGAGTCGTAATATATCTGGATAAAGATAGCGATGAAATAGATTATAATACAAATGTAATCGTTCCTGATGTATCAGGCCTAACTATTAGAGAAGTAGCTGAAGTGTTTAATGCTTTAGGTCTAAACTTAGAGATGAGTCAAAATTCTACTGGAGTAGCTGTTAAGCAGAGTATCTCAGGTGGCAATAGAGTACCAAGAGGGACAGCTGTTCAGGTATCATTCAGTCTCCCCAGCGTCATAGAGGTTTTTGAGGGACCTTAAAAAAGGAGTTGAAGTTGGATATCCGACTTCAACTTATTTTTTAGTATAAGAATAAGAAGATTAAAATATATAATTTGCTGGGTATACTAAAAATAAGTCTTTTTTATCATGGCACAGTGTATAATTTTAATAATTGATAGTTCAAGTAATAAGTTTTCGCATATATAACTGATAGAGGGGGAGATAGGGTGATTAGCTTAAAAGAGTTAGTCAATGACTTGCCCGTTAAAGTAGTGCAGGGGGAGCTTAATATTCCAATAGCAGGCATCCATTATGATTCAAGAAAAATTGAAAAAGAATTTTTATTTGTCTGCATCTCTGGCTTTAAAGCTGATGGACATGATTTTATACCGCAAGCATTAAATAATGGGGCAAGAGCCATAATAGTCGAACATGATGTAAATATTCCTTCCGAAATCACAGTATTAAAAATAAACAATGCTAGAAAAGCTTTGCCGATTATTTCAAGCAAATTTTATAAAAATCCAGCGACAAATTTCAACTTGATCGGAGTAACAGGAACAAATGGAAAAACTACAACAACTTTTTTAATAGAGTCAATTCTGGTGGAGGATGGAAAAAAGGTTGGGTTAATAGGTACAATTGAGAATCGAATTGGTGAACAGGCATTTTCTGTAACTCATACTACTCCTGAGAGTTTAGAGCTGCAGAAGCTCTTTAATTTAATGACAGAAGAGGAAGTAGATTATGGGGTAATGGAGGTTTCTTCCCATGCATTAGATTTAGGTCGAGTAGATATTGTGGAATACGACATAGCAGTTTTTACAAATCTCACTCAAGATCATTTAGATTATCATCCTAATATGGAGGATTATCTTCGGGCAAAGTCGATTTTATTTACTAATTTGGGGAAAACAAATTATAAAAAAAGAAACAAATTTGGGGTGGTTAACGGTGACGACCCTTATAGCAAGAAAATTGTAAATAAAGCGCAAGTCCCTATTGTTACCTATGGAATCAAAACTAGTAATGATGTCTGGGCTAGTGAGGTGCAGATAAAGGCAACTGGGGTAAGCTTTAATGTTAATTTTGGGGAAGAAAGCTTTAAGTTGTCTTTGAGGCTTACTGGTCTGTTTAGTGTATATAATGCATTAGCTGCAACTGCAGTCTGCTTAAAAGAAGGAATAAAACCAGCGGTTATAAAAAAAGCCTTAGAAAAATTGACAGGTGTAGCAGGAAGATTTGAGTCTGTTATTGCTGGGCAGGATTTTTCTGTAATTGTAGATTACGCTCATACTCCTGATAGTCTAGAAAATATTTTGGTTACTGCCAAAGAATTTGCTGAAGGTAAAATAATCACGGTTTTTGGTTGTGGCGGTGATAGAGATATAACTAAGAGGCCATTAATGGGAGAAAAAGCTGGGCAGTACAGTGATTATTGTATCATCACCTCTGATAATCCTCGCACTGAGGAACCGGACCAAATAATAGCTCATATTATACCAGGTGTAGCCAAGTTTAAGGATAAGACTAGATACGAAATTATTGAAAATAGAAAAAAGGCTATTGAAGCTGCTATTAAAATGGCTCAAGCTAATGATATAATAATTATCGCTGGCAAGGGACATGAAACATATCAGATAGTAGGTGATCAAGTATATCCATTTGATGATAGACTTGTTGCCAAGGAGGTGCTTGAAGAACTTGGCTATGATAACATATAGTATTGAGGAAGTAGTAACTGCCACTAATGGAAAAATAATCAATATAGACGAAGCTAGTGGGGGGGAAGAAATAAATAATGTGGTTATAGATTCAAGAAAGGTTGAACCAGGCAGTCTCTTTGTAGCTCTACCTGGGGAGAAAACTGATGGACATTTATTTATAGAAAAAGCCCTTCAGTTAGGGGCAAGTGCAGCTATTGTCAGTAAAGAAGTTAAGCTTAGTGAAAACATAACGAAAAGAGCTATCATAAAAGTTCAAGATACACTAATAGCTTTACAGGATTTAGCTCGTTACCATCGGACAAAGTTTTCAATTCCCCTGGTAGGAGTAACAGGCAGTTGTGGGAAAACTACAACAAAAGATATGATTGCTGCCGTATTAAGTGAAAATGGATTGGTGTTAAAAACAGAAGGGAATTATAATAATGAGATAGGCTTGCCTTTGACGTTGCTTAAATTGACTGCAAAAGAGCGAGCTTGTGTATTAGAAATGGGGATGAGAGGTTTAGGAGAAATTAAACAGCTTGTCGACATCGCTAAACCCAATATTGGTGTAATTACAAACATAGGTAGTGCTCATATTGAAATATTAGGTAGTAAAGATAATATTGCTATAGCTAAGGGTGAATTAATTGAAGGGCTACCCCAGAATGGTGTTGCTATTCTAAACGGGGAAGATGAATATTGTCAGAAGATAGGCTCTAATTTTGTAGGTGAAAAAATATATTATGGCTTCAACGAAAATTGTGATATAATTGCGCAGAATATAGAAACTACTGAATTTAGTACATCATTTAGAGTGAAGTGGGCAGGTGGAAGCTTCAATACTAAAATACCACTCCCTGGAAATTTCAATGTTCTAAATTCTTTAGCTGCAATAGCTGTAGGGTTAGAAATGGGGCTTAAGGAAACACAAATTCAAGATGGCTTAGCAAACCTTGAGCTTACAAAAATGAGACTAGAGCCGGTCAAAGGAAAAAAAGGAGAGCTATTAATTAACGATACATATAATGCCAACCCAGACTCAATGATAGCCTCTTTGAAAATATTAAACAATCTAAATGGAATCCGAAAGATAGCAGTTTTAGGTGATATGTACGAGCTAGGGGCCCAGGCTGAATCAGGCCATCGAGAGGTTGGTGCAGTTTTTAGTAGCTTAGAACTAGATATATTGGTAACAATCGGTGGTTTAGCTTCCCATATAGCTGATAGTGCAAAAGAGCAGGGCTTTGCAGCACAGCAATGTTGGCATTTTAATAATAACCAGGAAGCAACAGAATTTTTGGAAAAGATAATTACTGAAGCTGATGTTGTACTAATTAAAGGCTCTAGAGGTATGAAGATGGAAGAAATAATTAATAAGCTGGCTGGCAGCTAACATTTGGAGGTTATCATGTGGGTTGATATTTTTATTGCATTTATAGCTGCGGTTATAGCTGGAATAATATTTGGTCCAATTGTCATTCCGATACTACGCACCTTGAAATTTGGTCAGAGGGTTAGGGACGATGGTCCCAAGAGGCATTTAAATAAGTCAGGCACCCCTACTATGGGCGGTATAATTATCATAATAGCGATTATTGTTGCAGTTTTAATATCTATTGAGCTTACTGATACGGCAATTATTTTATTAATAGTTACCGTAGGATATGGACTGCTAGGTTTTATAGATGACTTTATCAAGGTGGTTCTAAAAAGGTCGTTAGGCTTAAAAGCAAGAGAAAAGCTGATGGGACAAATTCTTTTAGCGGCATTTCTTGCTTGGTATACTGTCTTTATTCTAAATAGAGGTACTGAAGTTATTGTCCCTTTTTTAGGTGGAACAATAGACCTAGGTCTATTGTATTTTCCATTTATAGTATTTGTGGTAGTAGGGACAACTAATGCCGTTAACTTGACGGATGGACTTGATGGCTTAGCTGCTGGAATTACTTTTTTTGTGGCAATAGGGTTAATATTATTGACATTATTGGTAAATGCCCTCGAAGCCGCTGTGTTTAGTGGAGCACTAGCAGGTGCCTGCTTAGCTTTTTTGAGATACAATAGCTATCCAGCAAAAGTATTTATGGGTGATACAGGATCTTTAGCCTTAGGGGGAGCAGTTGTAGCTGTAGCTGTAGTGAGTAAATTAGAGCTGTTCTTACCCTTCTTAGGAGGAGTTTATTTTATAGAAACATTATCTGTAATAATACAGGTTATTTCCTTTAAGCTTACTGGAAAGAGAGTGTTTAGAATGAGTCCTCTACACCATCATTTTGAGCTAGGAGGTTGGCCTGAAAGAAAGGTAGTACGTTTTTTCTGGCTTTGGTCAATAATTATGGTGTTAGTAGGGATATTTAGCTATGTATAAAAATCATTTCTGCAAATGAAGTTTTGAAGGAGGTATAAGATTTGAGGGCAAGTGGTAGACAAGCATTAGTAATAGGCATGGGCAAGAGTGGAATAGCAGCAGCTATTTTTTTAAGGAATAAAGGTATGGAAGTTACGATTTGTGATGATAAGGATAGTAGTGAACTAAAAGATTCATTGAAAAAGCTTGAGGAACTGGATTTGAAAATAATTACAGGAGGGTATCCGGCTGTTACTAATGATGAATATCACTTTATATTTGTTAGTCCTGGTGTTCCCTTAAATGTGGAGCCAGTTAAAAGCGCACATCAAGTTGGACTACCAGTATTGGGAGAGCTAGAGCTGCTAGCGGAATTTTGCAAGGCTCCTGTCGTTGCTATTACAGGAACAAATGGTAAAACTACCACCACGGCCTTAACGGGAGAATTGTTAAATGATGGCAGAAGGAGAGTAGTAGTGGGTGGTAATATAGGTACTACTATCTTAGAGCAGATGGGAGAAATAACTGCTAATAGTATAGTAGTGGCAGAAGTTAGTAGTTTTCAATTAGAAACTACTGATGCATTTAAGCCGAAAGTTGCTATTATTTTAAATGTAACTCCTGACCATTTGGATAGACATCTTACCTACGAAAATTATTTAGCAGCAAAAAGTAGAATATTTCAAAATCAGGATAAAGAAGACTTTCTTATTATAAATTATGATCAGCTAGACCTGAGACAATTAGGACATATTGCTAAGGGTAAAGTTATATTTTTTAGTCGGGTGCATATTTTAGAAGAAGGGGTATTTGTCTTAGATAACAATATTGTTGCTAGACTTAATGGAATGGAAACAGTAATATGTCCTATTGAAAAAATCCGCATTAAGGGAAGTCATAATCTGGAGAATAGCTTGGCTGCTATAGCTGCAGCTATAGTTGTTGGTGTTGATTTAGAACATATTAATCTAACTGTAGCTTCTTTTCCAGGAGTGGCTCATCGCTTAGAGCCTGTAGCGGAAATAAATGGAGTACAATATATTAATGACTCAAAAGGAACTAATCCAGATGCAACAGACAAAGCTTTGGCCGCCTTTGATCAACCTATCATTTTAATTGCTGGCGGCAAGGATAAAGGAAGTTCTTTTGAAGAGTTGCTAATAAAAAATAGCCATCGCATTAAAGCAATTGTTGTAATCGGAGAAACTACCCCACAAATAATAACTGCAGCAATAGCAGCAGGAATAAAAAAAGTTAAAAGTGAACACAGCTTTGAAAATGCAGTTACTACTGCCAGTAGTTTAGCTGCAGCAGGCGATGTGGTGCTGCTGTCACCAGCATGTGCTAGCTGGGATATGTTTAAAAACTATGAGGAACGAGGGGACCTATTTAAAAAGCTGGTTATGGAATTAAGGGGGTAGCTTAGTGAAAAAAGGTAAGAATTCTCCGGACTTTATTGTTTTCATAGTAACCTTAGTATTGTTAAGTGTTGGCTTAATAATGGTGTTTAGTTCAAGTATTACTACATCTTACCTGCGTCACGGCGGTGATGCTCTACACTATGTTAAACGACAAGGAATGTGGGCTGGAATAGGATTGCTAGCCATGTTTTCTGTTATGAAAATGGATTTGCATAGAGTAAGAAAGTTAACGGGACCTGCATTAATTGGAGGATATCTACTCTTAGTTTTGGTATTAATTCCTGGGATAGGGACAGAAATTAAAGGATCTAGTAGATGGCTAGGAGTGGGGCCCCTTTCATTTCAACCGTCAGAAGTAATGAAGCTTATTATGGTATTTTTTATGGCCCATAGCTTAAGTAGACATCAACACACTATTAAATTATTTTTAAAAGGACTTATGCCACATTTGGTGATTCTTGGTCTTACCAGTGGTTTGATCTTGCTGCAACCAGATTTAGGGACTACTATAGCAATTGCAGGCACAACATACATTATGTTTATTGCCGGAGGAGTAAAAGGTACACATTTGGGAGGATTGGCATTGTTAGGATTAGTTGCCATTGCTGGTGCTATTGCAATTGCTCCATATAGAATGGAGCGATTTACAACTTTCCTAAACCCTTGGGCAGATCCTACTGACGCTGGATTTCAAATTATTCAATCCTTATATGCCATTGGATCAGGAGGCTTTGCCGGCTTAGGGCTGACAAATAGCAAGCAAAAATACTTTTATCTACCGGAACAGCACACTGATTTTATCTTTGCTATAATAGGGGAAGAGCTAGGCTTTATTGGTACTACAATGATTTTAGCCCTGTTTTTGATTTTTGCTTGGAGGGGGATAAAAATAGCTTTGACAGCTCCTGATGGTTTTTATTGTTTATTAGCAGTAGGTATCACATCTATGATAGTGTTGCAAGCAATTATAAATATTGGTGTGGTGACAGGCTCCATGCCTGTTACAGGCATCACACTTCCCTTTATAAGTCATGGTGGTTCTTCTTTAGTGTGGACATTAATAGGTGTGGGGCTATTATTGAATATATCTAAATATACCACTACAAAGTGAGGAGATTACATGAAAATAATATTGACAGGCGGGGGGACAGGAGGGCATATTTATCCAGCACTTGCCCTCTATAGTTATTTAAAAGAGCAGTATGGAACTGTAGCAGAATTTATCTATGTTGGGACAAGCCAGGGCTTAGAAGCAGAAATTGTTCCTAAGTATGGTATTCAATTTGTTACTATTGATAGTGCAGGATTTTCTAGAAAAGTCTCCATAAAAAATATTATTGCGCTATTTAAAGCAACAAATGGACTGCGCCAAGCTAGGAGTATCATAAAAAGTTTTAAACCTGATATAGTTGTGGGTACAGGTGGCTTTGTCTGTGGGCCGATGGTGCTAATGGCCAGCCTTCTTCGGGTTCCGACATTAATCCATGAACAAAATGCACTCCCGGGCATAACCAATAAAATATTAGCGCCCTTTGTCAACAAAATATGCATTACTTTTCCAGAGGCTGCTAAGCATTTTTCTAAGGCTAGCCATAAAGTTGAAGAAACAGGATTGCCGATACGACCGCAAATACTAACTACCAATAGAAATGATGCCCTTTTGAAATTAGGCTTAGATAAAGAGAAGCTAACATTATTAGTTGTTGGTGGGAGCAGAGGTGCTAAAAGTATAAATGCTGCAATGTATCATGTTATTAGTGCATTAAAAGAAAATAATCAGGTCCAGGTTTTAATGATAACAGGAAAAGCAGGATATAATGAATTTTACAAAGGATTACTAGAACAGGGTTTAACAGATGAACAAATGAAGAATATTATAATAAAACAATATTTGGATGAAATGGAGCTGGGGCTAGCAGCGGCGGATTTAGTGATTGCCAGGGCAGGTGCTACTTTTTTGGCAGAAATTACTGCTATGGGAATTCCTTCTATATTGATACCTTATCCATATGCGTCAGAAAATCATCAGGAACATAATGCCCAATCCTTAGTAAATACTGGTGGGGCCATCATGATAAAGGATAAGGAATTAACAGGGGAGCTTTTACTAAAGACTATTGAGTCTCTAATTAGCAATAAGCCACAGCTGATGCAAATGGGAGAAAAAATAAAGCAATTAGGAAAACCAGAAGCTATTGTTAAACTAGCCAATATAATAATAACCGAGGCTAAAAACAGCATTAGTAACAAATTCTAGAGTAGTGAATAATATACCACATAGGTAATCTAGTGCTAAGTAGATATGTCACTATAAGCTGCAGTTATGGAACGAGAGGAGTGGAAAAATTGTTAGAAGGAAAAAAATGGTTTCACTTTATTGGCATAGGTGGAATCGGCATGAGTGCACTAGCATTCGTTCTAATCAAGCAAGGCCACAAGGTTACCGGATCTGATTTGAAGGAATCTGAGGTTACCAAAAGGTTGCAGAACCTTGGAATAGTAGTACATATTGGTCATAATTCCCATAACATCTGTAATGAAGTAGATGTTGCTATAGTGTCCACCGCTATTAACAATAATAATCCAGAGCTAAAACAGTGTCAGTTATTAGACATTCCAGTAGTTCATAGAGGTGAATTATTAGCTGAAATTTTTAACCCTAAAAAAGGAATTGCTGTGGCAGGAGCCCATGGGAAAACAACAACTACAGCTATGCTTGGAGTAGTTTTAGAAGAATGTAAAATTTCCCCCACTGTTTTAATTGGTGGAGATATAGATTACTTTAAAGGAAACGCTAAAGTAGGTACTAGCGAATTAATCATTGCAGAGGCCGATGAATCAGACGGCTCATTTTTGAAGTTGCAGCCCCATATCGGCGTAATAACTAATATAGAGGATGATCATCTTGACTATTATGGCACTATTGACAAGTTAGAGGATGCTTTTCTGCATTTTATTTATAAAACCTCTCAAAGAGGGATAATTGTTGTTTGTACCGATGATAAAAATATTGAGAAACTAACTCATAAGATAGAGCAAAAAATTACTTACGGTTTAAATAGTGGTGCTGTAACTGCTAAAAATATTATATATGAAGGTCTCCGAACTGAAGCGGATATATATTATGAAGAGCAGCTAGTTGATAAACTAGTTTTAAATGTACCAGGTGAGCACAATCTGTTAAATGCCTTAGCTGTAATTGGAGTAGGGATTTTTTTAGGGCTCAATCTTAGCGAAGTTGTCAAGGCGTTAGCAATTTTTAAAGGGGTAAAAAGACGATTTGAGAAAATTGGTGAGGTGAAGGGAGCGGTTGTGGTGGATGACTATGCTCATCATCCTACTGAAATCTTGGCTACCTTAGCTGCAGCTAAAAAAGCCAGTGAAGGAAGGGTTGTAGCAATTTTTCAGCCTCATCGCTACAGTAGAACTAAGTCGCTTTATAAACAGTTTGCTCAGTCCTTCAAAGATGCAGATGTAGTAATTTTTGATGAAATATATAGTGCGGGAGAAGCTCCTATTAGCAATGTAAGTACTGGGCTAATAGTAGCTGAAATGGATCAGCCTAACATATATTACTGCAACAATAAGGAGGAAATTCTGCAACAATTAAACCAAATCACTCAGGAAGGGGATTTAATCATTACTCTTGGAGCAGGTGATGTTTGGAAGGTGGCTAAAGAGCTAGTCTTGAACTAGATTTACACTTAAGATAAAGTATGCAGATAAAGGAGGTTGATTATGAGCTTCCAACAGCTTACTAATGGGCTGAGAAGTATAATCAAAGGTGAAGTTTTATTGAATGAACCGTTAAAAAATCATACTACCTGGAAAATTGGGGGCCCTGCAGATATATTAGTCATCCCTAATTCTATAGAAGAGGTGGTAGCTACTATCTCAAAGGCTGATGAATATAAGATACCAGTAACAGTAATAGGGAATGGGTCGAATATCTTAGTGCTTGATGGTGGCGTTAGAGGGATAGTGATTAAGCTTAATAACAACATGAGTAAAGTAACAATATGTGAAAATGTAATTGAAGCTGAAGCCGGAATAAGTCTTCCAAAATTATCTCAGATCGCAGCCAAGGCTAGTTTAAGTGGATTGGAGTTTGCTTCAGGAATTCCTGCTACCTTAGGCGGGGCAATTATCATGAATGCTGGTGCTTTAGGAGGTGAAATAAGCAATAGAATTGTAAAAGTAGCTTGGGTAAATAATTCCGGAGAAATTTTCTATACAGAAAAAGAGCAATTGAAATTTTCTTATCGAAACACTGTTTTTCCGGTAGGAGACCCAATTGTACTTAAGGCATGGTTAAAGCTTGAGCCAAAAGAAAAGGGGCATATTCAAGAATTAATTGACAGCTATATGACTAAAAGAAAAATGAGTCAGCCCTTCAATAAGCCAAATGCAGGCAGTGTGTTTAAAAATCCCAGTGGAAATTATGCAGGAAAATTGATTGAAGATGCTGGTCTTAAAGGGTTTAAATTTAAGTCTGTACAAATATCAGAAATACATGCTAATTTCATTGTAAATTGTGGTGATGCCACAGCAGATGATGTCCTAGAGCTTATTAAGCTTGTTAAAGAGCGTGTTTATAAAAAAACTGGTGTTTTATTAGAACTAGAAGTCAAGGTTTTGGGAGAAGCTTGACAAATTGGGGGGACACCAAGGTGAAATATATTATATCTGGTGGTAATGAATTAAAAGGAGAAATCAAAGTAGCAGGTGCCAAAAATGCCATTTTGCCGATTTTGGCTGCCAGTTTACTTACTAATGAACCTTGCCATATTAACAACATTCCTATGTTAAGGGATGTAGGTATGATGCGAAAGGTGTTAGAACACTTGGGGGTTACTTATAAAGAAACCTCGGTGACATCGGCTTTAATTAATAGTTCTAAGATTGACTCTATCTCAGTTTCTGAGGAGTTGATGCGGCTATTGAGAGCC
>JAWSUQ010000046.1:0-11560 GCA_033549265.1 Bacillota bacterium | reverse complement strand
GTAAGTGAAATAGATGTGGTACGGCACTTTACTAGGCTATCCCAGCAAAATCATGGAGTAGACTCTGGCTTTTATCCGCTAGGATCTTGTACTATGAAATATAATCCTAAAATTAATGAGGATACCTGCCGGTTGCCGGGCTTTGCCAAGATACATCCATATATGGATGTGGAGCTAGTGCAAGGAGCATTACAGGTTATCTATGAAACTGATCAATACCTAAGTGAGATTGGTGGCATGGCTCGAACAACTTTGCAGCCAGCAGCAGGAGCTCATGGAGAACTGGCTGGACTAATGATCATTCAGAAGTATCATCGGGACAGAGGAGATGTAAAAAGGACTAAAGTGATAGTTCCAGATTCTGCTCATGGCACTAATCCAGCTACTGCGGCAGTTTGTGGCATGACTACTGTAGAGGTGAAGTCAAACCCTAGAGGCGGTGTTGACTTAGATGCCCTAAGGGCAACAGTAAACGAAGAGACTGCCGCTTTGATGCTAACAAACCCAAATACTTTAGGCTTATTTGATGAAAATATAGAGGAAATTGCCAAGATTGTTCATGAAGCGGGCGGACTACTTTACTATGATGGAGCTAATATGAACGCCATTATGGGAGTAGCTAGACCTGGTGATATGGGCTTTGATGTTTTGCACTTTAACCTGCACAAGACCTTTTCTACCCCCCATGGTGGTGGTGGTCCAGGAGCTGGTCCAGTGGGAGTAAAGGATTTCTTGGTTCCCTACCTACCAGGACCAATGGTAGAGCAAGAGCAAGAAACAGGCAAATATTATTTGGATTATGACCGACCTCAGTCTATTGGGCGGGTTAAATCCTATTACGGTAATTTTGGAGTAGTGGTCCGAGCCTATACCTATATTAGAGCAGTAGGTGCTGCTGGTTTAAAAGAAGCTAGCGAGAATGCTGTTCTAAATGCTAACTATATTATGCGTAATCTTTGCCAAGACTTTTATTTACCCTATGATCAAACTTGTATGCATGAATTTATTATTACACCTAAGCCCTTTAAGGACCAAGGTATTCATACAATGGATGTAGCAAAACGTCTAATAGACCATGGATATCACCCTCCAACGATTTATTTCCCACTGATCGTTGAAGAAGCTATGATGATAGAACCGACTGAAACTGAATCTAAAGAAACCCTTGATGGATTTATTGCCTCTATGCTAGAGATTGCTAAAGAATGCAAAGAAAATCCAGATGTGGTAAAGAGCGCTCCAAATACCACATATGTAAGCAGAATGGATGAGGTAACTGCTGCAAGAAAGCCTGACCTGCGTTGGAGACCCACGACTTAAATAAATGACATTAGCAACAGAGGTTGAAGGAGTGGTAGGTATGGACATAAAAGATGAAAGTTTATTAGCATTGCAGCAGGAAGCCTGGATGCTGCGGGAAAAGTTTTTTCCCGCCAGCATCCAGTTTGATTATCCTGAGGCTACTGAAGTGATTTCCATTACTGGAACTGACTGTGCTCTTAATTGTGCTCATTGCGATGGGCATTATTTAAAAAATATGACTCCTATTAATAAAGTCGGAATGACTAATAAAAAATATACTAGCTGTTTAATTAGCGGAGGCTGTGACAAATCAGGGAAAGTTCCTATCGATGGTGCTTGGCAGCAAATGGCTAAGCTAAAAACCAATCGCAAAATGAATCTTCATGTGGGATTAGTTTCAGAAGCTGAGGCTGCCACGCTGCCTCAGGTATGTGACGTGGTTTCCTTTGATTTTGTGGCGGATAATGATACTATCAAAGAGGTTTATGGTTTAGAAAAAACTGTAGAAGATTATATTAACTGCTTTAGAGCCTTGCGCAAATATGTTAAAGTCTTGCCCCACATTTGCATAGGGTTAAAAGGTGGAGAAATAGCAGGAGAATACAAGGCATTAGAAATAATGCAAGAGGAAAATCCTGATGGGATTGTTTTTATTGTATTTAACCCAACAAAGAACACTAGATATGCTGACAGAACACCGCCGCCATTGGAGGATGTAATTAAGATTATGGCTACTGCCAGAAAAATGTTTCCTGAAAAACCAATCCATCTAGGTTGCATGAGACCAAAGGGTCAATATCGTGCCCAGTTAGATTCTTGGGCTATAAAAACTGGAGTAAACAAGATAGTAGTGCCTACCAGCAATGCCCAAAAGTTAGCAACTGAATTAGGGCTAACAATACAAAAAGGACAGGAGTGCTGTGTGCTATGATTAAGGTATCAGTTGGAACAGCAGATGTATTAGGCCTAAAAAGGCTGAAAACTGATGCACCGCCTACAACTGCATATTTGCTATCTGGTGATAAGTGCCTGCATGACTGCGCTTTTTGTCCCCAAGCTAGAAATAGCAGTGGTAGGGCTGATATGCTATCAAGGATTATTTGGCCTGAATATCAAATGTGTGGTGTAGCCAAAAGTATAGGTGAAGCCTACGAGAAAAAGACTCTTAAGCGCACCTGCTTGCAGGTGGTAAACAATAGAGAGTCTTTAGCTAAAGCTATTGAGCTAATGAATGATATCAAGCAGGAAGCAGAAATTCCTGTTTGTGTCTCCTGCAACTTAACTGACCCAAAAGAAGCAGTAGAGTTAGTGGCCAAGGGTGCTGATAGGATTGGACTATCCTTAGATGCTGCTTGTGAACGAATTTATCGAGAAGCAAAGGGAGATTCTTGGTCAAAGCGGTTACGGCTCATAGAAGAGGCAGCTAATATGCTGCCAGGAAAAATTAGCACTCACCTAATAGTTGGCTTAGGTGAAACTGAAGAAGAGATGGCTGATATGATGGCCTATATGGTTAGTTTAGGCGTAACAGTGGGGCTATTTGCCTTTACGCCTGTTAAGGGTACCAGATATCAAGATAGAAAGCCCCCTCATTTAGGGCAGTATAGGCGGATGCAGACAGCTCTATTTCTGTTAGAGCATAAGCATGTTGACAGAGACCAGCTAAAATTTAATGAGGGGAGACTCACAAGCTTTGGGTTAAGTGATGGCGAGCTTGGTAGATTATTAAATGACGGCAAGGCTTTTGAAACCTCTGGCTGCCCTGATTGCAATCGACCATATTATAATGAGAAACCTGGTGGAGCAATGTACAATTATCCTAGAGCTTTAACCGAAAATGAAGTGGCTGAAGCATTAGCTCTACTAGGAATAGTGAAGGAACGGTTAAAATGCAGTGGCGTATAATTGATACTGGATTCAATGATGGATATTATAATATGGCAGTAGATGAAGCATTGTTGCACTCGGTTACCTCTAGTGAAAGTGAACCTGTAATAAGGTTTTATGGCTGGCAGCCAGCAGCAATTTCTATTGGATACTTTCAAAAGCTTGAGGATGAAATTGATATTGCTGGTTGCGCCAAAAGGGGAATAGATGTGGTTCGGCGGCTGACAGGAGGGCGAGCAGTTCTGCACCACCAAGAAATAACCTATAGTATCATAGCCCCTGAAAATAACCCCGCTGTATCCGGTAGTATAGTTCAGTCATATCTTAAAATAAGCCAAGGACTATTATATGGACTAAAAAGCTTAGGTATTCCAGTGGAGCTAGTGCCCCATGGAGTAAAGCCCACTGGCGATAGTACAGCAGCATGCTTTGAAGCTCCTTCCTGGTATGAACTGGCGGTTGAAGGTAAAAAACTGGTGGGCAGTGCTCAAACTAGAAAAAATGGCAGTTTACTGCAGCATGGATCTATCTTAATTGATTTAGATATAGATTTACTAGCCGATACCATAACATTCAAGAGCCAACAGGCAAAAGAGCGATTTATTAAAAGCTTTTCTTTAAAAGCTACATCTATTCATCAGGTAATGAAAAGAGTGTATAATTACAATGAACTAAGAGATACCCTAACAGCCGGATTTCAAAAAGCGCTAGATATTAGTTTAGAGCAAAGTAGCTTGACAGACAGGGAGGCTGGCCTAATAAGCAAGCTTGACCATAAATACAAATCATCTCAATGGAATTACCATAGAATTGTTGACGGAAGCTAAAGGTAACGCTAAAATAAAAATATGTAGCTTGAAGAGTCGGGTCACAGCACCCGACTTTTTTCAATACTATACTTTTTTCTACGAAATTAGTATGACTTTATTGATAACTGTTCTTATAATAAAAAAAATACTCAATATTTATTTTATAAAAAGGGGGAGGAAAAAATGAGTTTTAAAGCAGTTCTGTTTGATCTAGATGGCACCTTGCTGCCGTTAGATACAGAGGAGTTTTTAAAGCAATATCTTAAGCTACTAGCTGGAAAAGTAGCTCATTTAATAGAGCCAGAGGTTTTTATAACCAAGCTACTAAGCTCAACTGAAGTTATGGTGGCCAATAGCTGTGGAAATAAAACAAATGAAGAGGTTTTCATGGAAGATTTTTTGCCAAAGCTCGGTACTAAACAGATTGAGATTATGGGATTAATAGATGATTTTTATCGCAATGAGTTTAAGGTTATAAAAAAGGTAGCCTCACCGATTAAAGAAAGTAGAGAAATTGTAAAATTTTTAATTAACAAAGGGATAGCAGTAGTATTGGCCTCTAATCCGGTTTTTCCCTTAGTTGCCTTTGAAGAAAGAATGAAATGGGCAGGTATAGAAGATCTGCCATTCCAATTTGTAACCTCTTTTGAAATAATGCATTTTTGCAAGCCCAATATAGGATATTATGAAGAAATTCTGTCAAAGCTTCAGTTAAATGCTGAAGATTGCTTAATGGTAGGAAATGATGCTCAGGAGGATCTGGTTGCTGGTAAACTTGGCATAAAAACCTTTTTAGTAAATGATGGTTTTATAATAGACCGGTCACAGGGTAAATATCAGGCAGATTATACTGGGAAGCTGCAGGATATTTATAAAGTTATATAAGCGTAAAAGATACTATCAAAATAGTATCTTTTTTTATAGCCTTTTATTACTATTATTTACATTTTTCTTATGTAATAATTTACCTGTAAAAAAGAGCCAAGTATCCTAGAAAATAGTAGTAAAATTAGCTAGGAGATTAATTTTGTATTATTATTTTTTTGTCTTAATAGTATTTTTTATAAAAAAAGCCAAAAAAATAGCATTAAACTACTAAAATTAATAGTAAATATGTTCTGTTTTGCATAATATTTTTTTATTAGCTCTAAACCAAGCAGGAAAATTACGATTTTGGTCAAATATTAATAACATAAGGGTGGCAACTATTCAAGGTTTGTTCACACTTTAGTACATAAGTCCTAGTTTGATTAGGCGAATTCTTCGTGAAAGGGGGATTATTCTCAGTATTTATTCCTAAGGTTTTAATCAAAAATTATCATCATTATCACACATTATGAGGAGGAGAAACAGTAAATGAAGAAACACTTATGGATTGTATTATTGTTAGTTGTAGCCTTAGCTGTTCCTGTAATGGCTAATCAAGCTGCTAAAGTATTTGTGGATGGCCAAGAATTGAAAACCGATGTGCCTCCACAAAACGTTAACGGTAGGATATTAGTGCCATTAAGAGCAATTGCTGAGGGATTAGGAAAAACAGTTGATTGGAATAACGAAACTAAAACTGTAACCGTTACTGGAGTAAGTGAGCTTGACAAAGTAGAGGCAATTTCTACTGAGTGGGGTGCAACTAGAAAAACAGGCTATAATGCATACCCTGCAGGTAGAGGTTATAGTTGTGCAAAATGTCATGAAGGCAACTCCTTTTCCACAGGAGAATTTGACGAAGCAAAAATTTCCGGTATGACTTGTCAAAGCTGTCATACAGGCAATGGTAAGGAATTAATGGATCAGGGAAAAGTTGGCGGGCTTAATGTTGATTATGCATGGTTAAATGATTATGAAGCAGGTACTGGAGCTCTTTGTATGAGTTGCCACAACGCTAACAGAGATCCTGAGGCTGAGTTTGCTAAGCAAACTGATGGCATGAGAAATGCAGGCAGAAACCTGTCCTATCCACATTATAGCGGCAATGCTGCATTATACACTGGACTAGGTGGCATGGAATATCCAGATATGACTTATGCTAAGTCTTTTGCACATCCTAAGCTAGAAGACTCTTGTACTTCATGCCATATGCCAAAGACTGAAGATGGATACAAAGCGCATAGCTTTAAGATGGATGAGGCATACATAAGCCAAACTTGTGGTAGCTGCCACGCGGGTATTGACAGCTATGATTATAATGGCTTCCAGACAGACTTATATAATAAGCTTAAAAAGGTAGAAAAAGCTATCTTAGCAGATACTGGTGCTGCAGAGCTAAGCTCTGGTGGTGGACAGTTAATATTCTTAGATTCTGAAGGCAATGCAATTCCTGCAGAAAAAATCTCTCAGGAAGCATATGTGGCGTACTATAACTACAAGTTAGTTAAAGCCGAAGGTAGTATGGGTATCCACAACCCTAAGTATGCTAAATCCTTGCTAGAGAATTCTTATAAAGCTTTAACTGGTAATGACCTTTAAGAGCTGATTGTAAGCTTAGCCCTGTTAATAGACTGTAAATGTCTATTAATAGGGCTTTTTTAATATTTTTTATAAATTTTATTTGATTAAGTTCTATATAGTGTATTGAATGCTTATATATTTTTAAATAATATTGTTAATTTTTTAACAAATATTTAAATCATGGCAGGAATTAACAAAAGACATATAGAATTAACCTCTCAAGAAATAATGAATAGTTTATTTATACTATTGTTACTTAAAAATATGTAGGAGGTGAGAAATAATATTTATTGTTGTTAAAAAAAATATAAGGAGGTAAAAAAAGTGAAAAAAGTTAGTTTGGTTTTAGTAGGAATGTTGTTAGTTTTTGGTTTATTTGCAGCTAATGCTGGAGATGCTGATGCTCTTGCTAGTATGGGAGCTTACAACCCTAGCTGTGATACATGTCATGGTGAAGGTAAGCAGGCAAAGCCACTACCTGAGCAAAAAGCTGCTGCACCTGCACCTGCGCCAACACCAGCTCCAGCTCCAGCACCAACAACTGGTTCATCAGCACCAAGTGCACCTATAGCACCAGTAGCTCCCAGAGCAATTTCAGGTGTATTCAATAAGACAATGGACTTTACTGTAGTGGGAGTTATGTCTGGAACAAAGTATACTGCAAAAAATTCTTTAGAAGTAAAGGTTGATAATGGATATACTTATATAAAGGTTAGAGATTTAGTAGATATGGCTGGACAATATATAAATATCGTTGACTTTAGTTGGGATAACAAGGCTAAAGCTTTTCACATAAAAACTCTTGCAAACCATGGGGCAATTTTTACTGCAAAAAAAGCATTTGAAGTTAACGGTGTAGAAATAGTTCCTGAAAAAGGTGCAAAACTTATTAACAACCATGTATATGTTCCTGTTAGAGCATTTATCGAAGCCCTTGGAGGTAGTGTTCATTACGACACAACTCAAGGCATTTCAATTAGCTTTCCACAAATCTAAACCATAAATAAAGAGGCGGTGACCAAAATTATGTTTGGTTATCGCTTTTTTTATTGACAAACAATACCTCCCTCTAGTAAAATAAAATTAATATACTATAAATCCGATTGAACTACTTGGAATTGTGAAGGGGCTGAAATTTATGTTTACAGAAGAGGATATTCAACGTTATAGCAGGCATATACTTTTGCCTGAGGTGGGTGGTAAGGGGCAGTTAAAGCTTAAGGAAGCAAAAGTACTGATGATAGGAGCAGGGGGATTAGGATCTCCTGTAGCTCTTTATTTAGCTGCTGCAGGGGTAGGTACTTTAGGTATAGTGGACATGGATGTAGTCGATCTCTCTAACCTACAGCGTCAAGTGTTGCACACTACTGCAGATGTAGGAAGACCTAAAGTGGAATCGGCCAAAGAAACACTTACAGCGATAAATCCTGGTATTATGGTAAATGCTTATCGTGATAGATTAGGTCCAGACAATGTAATGGAGTTAATTAAGCAATACGATATTATTGTGGATGGGGTAGATAATTTTCCCACTAGATTTTTATTAAACGATGCTTGTGTAATGGCTCAGAAACCGCTGGTAGAAGCGGGAATATTGCGTTGGGATGGGATGGTCATGACCATAAAGCCTGGTGAAGGTCCGTGTTACCGATGCGTTTTTCCGGAGCCACCACCACCGGGTTCAGTGCCCACCTGTCAAGAGGCAGGTGTGATAGGCGCTATAGCTGGGGTGATGGGAGTATTACAGGCAACTGAAGTTATTAAGCTAATATTGGGCGTAGGTCAAAACCTTACAGGGCGTTTACTTACTTTCGATGCATTACAGGGCAAATTTAGAGAAGTTAAGATCAAAAGGAATCATAAATGTGCTGTTTGTGGTGATGACCCTATAATTACTGAATTAACTGAGTATGAACTAAAATGTGAGCTGAGGGGAAATCAAAAAAATTAACTTGGAAAAATTGAAGGTGCTGCTTAATCAAAGTAGCACTTTTTTTATTTGGTAATTAAAAAAACTGTTGACAGCAACAAGTTGAGTTGATATTATTAATTTAAACCACTTAAACATACCGAAATACTCGGAATTACAAAATGGAGGTAGAGAAATGTATTTACTTAGAAAGAAAATGAAATTAATAAGTGTTTTGATTTTAAGCTTGTTTTTAGCAGCAACATTAGTTGGCTGTGGAGCTAAGGACGAAGGTATTGAAGCGCAGGTAAGAACAATTGAGCTTGCCATTGCCTCCTGCTGTGTAACCGAGGATGTAACAACAAAAGAATTAATACCGGCCTTTGAAAGACAGTGGGAAGAAAAAACAGGTGAGAAAGTACGCATATTACCAACCTTTGCTGGATCTGGCTCTCTGACAAACAATATTGTAGGTGGCAATGAAGTTCAGGTAGCTATTCTGTCCTCAGAGCTTTACGGATATCAGCTTCAGGAAAGAGGATTAACTACTACTAACTGGCGCGATTATCCTAATAATGGAGTAGTGATGAAATCGGTAATGGTCTTTGTAGTTAGAGAAGGAAATCCGAAAAATATTACTAGCTTTGCAGACCTGGCTCAGCCGGGAATAGAAATACTCCATGCTAGCCCTGATACTTCTGGAGGTGCCCAGTGGGCCATCTATGCAATGTATGGCTCTGCACTAAAAGAATCAGAAGTAAAAACAGGAGTAAAAGATGAGGACAAAGCTTTTGAGATGCTGCAAGCTATTCAGAATAACGTGATTGCAATGCCTGAATCTGCTAAGCAAGCATCAGCTCAGTTTGATGCAGGCCAAGGGGATGTTCTTATTACATATGAGAATGAAGCCCTGTTAGAATTAGAAAAAGGCAAAAACTATGAAATTATTGTCCCAACAAGTACGGTAGAAACCGGCTGGAATGTAATTAAAATTGATAAAAATATCAAACCTGATCAAGAAGAAATAGTAGAAGAATTTATTAAATTCTTGTATAGTGATGAAGCTCAAAGAGCTTATGCTGATTATGGCTATCGTTCAATTAACGATGATATTACAGCAGAATACGATAAGTATGCTAAAGTAGAACTGCCCTTTGATTTAGACTATTTCGGCGGAGTTCAAAAAGCTAGAGCTGAAATCATTGACACTTTATGGAAAGGGACGCAACAGCGATAGCAATATTCATGATTCAAGGCAACAGTTAGTTTTCTAACGGTTGCCTTGGTCTACGCATAGAAAGAGGTGGGCAAATATGGAAACTTCAAAGGCCAAAGCAGGAACTGTTTTGCATCCACAAACTAGTTATTCATTAGAGAAAAATATAAACATTAGTCTATTAGCTTTGACAGTAATAATCTTTTTAATCTTGATTGTCATGCCTTTAGGAGAATTGTTTGCATTTTCAGCTAAAGAGGGAATAGGCATCTTTTTAGATCGAATTTCTCAACCGGCTACTTTGCATTCTTTGGGGCTTACTTTTAAAATTGCTTTAGCCACTAGTATTGTAAATTTAGTTGTTGGTACGGCTATGGCATTTGTCTTGGTAAGAACAAGTATCCCTGGTAAAAGAATATTAGATGCTATTGTTGATATACCATTAGCTATTCCTACTGTGGTAATAGGCTTTGCCTTATTACTACTGTACAGTCCAAATGGTATCTTAGGAAAATACTTAACTGATTCGGGTATTAAATTAATGTTTTCTTTTCCAGGAATTCTCTTAGCTCATATCTTTGTTACTTTTCCATTTATGGTTAGGCAGGTGGGAACAGTTTTAGAGGGGTTAGATCGAAATTATGAGAATGCAGCCAAAACCTTAGGAGCCAGTAGCTGGCAAACCTTCTTTTATGTTACCTTGCCTGCGTTGAAGTCCGGATTGATTGCAGGAAGTGTATTGACCTTTGCTAAATCATTGGGGGAGTTTGGCGCTACCATGATGGTATCAGGCAACTTAATGTTTAAAACTAGGACTGGGCCTTTACAAATATATTCTTTATTTAATACAGGTGATTTAGAGGGAGCTAGTGCTGTCGCTATTGTTTTAGCTATTATATCATTTATAGTTTTGTTCGCTCTAAAAATTGCTACCACTGAAAAAAAGGAGGTGGCGAAAGTTGAGTAGAAGTATCAAGATAGCAAACTTAACTATGAGCTATGGAGATGTCCTAGCATTAGACAATGTATCTCTTGAGGTACAACAAGGGGAAATGTTGGCTATTCTTGGCCCAAGCGGCTGTGGCAAGTCTACCATGCTGTCTCTAATATCAGGTCTAAGAAAGCCCACAAAGGGTGAAATTTATCTGGATGATATGAGAATAGATAAACTGCCAACGCAACAAAGAGAAGTGGGATTTTTATTTCAAAATTATGCTCTTTTTCCCCACCTTACTGTAAGGGATAATATTGGCTTTGGGTTAAAGATAAAAAAGAAAAGCAAATTGGAAATAAAGAAAAGAGTAGATGAACTTTTAGAAATTATCGGGCTAACAGAGCACGCTCATAAAAAACCTAATCAATTAAGTGGTGGTCAGCAGCAACGGGTTGCACTGGCTAGAGCGCTGGCACCTAAGCCAGGAATTATACTATTAGATGAACCCTTAAGTGCCCTGGATGTCAAGATAAGACAAAAACTGCGGATTGAGCTAAAAAGTATTCAGCGGGAATTAGGCATAACTACAATTTTAGTAACTCATGATCAAGAGGAAGCATTTCAGCTAGGGGATAGAGTTGCAGTAATGAATGCAGGCAAAATAGAACAGATTGGGAGCCCGCCTGAGATTTATGATAATCCAGCCACTGAGTTTGTAGCGTGTTTTGTTGGGGAGATAAATATATTGAGCGGAGTAGTGTACGGTAAAGAGGCTTATGCATGTAGCTTAGCAATTCAGCTTCCAGATACATTGCAAAATTTGCCAGAAAAAACTCCTGTACGCATACTAGTTAGGCCAGAGAACTTTAAGCTAGTTAAAGAAGTACCTGATATGATTGCCAAAGGGGCTGCTAGAGGAACATATCGCAGCACCACATTCCTAGGATCTCATTTGAAATTAGAAATATTGCTTGATAACGGTCAAGTAATATATGTTACAATCCCAAAGGATAAACTTCAAGAAATAGGGTTGATGGTTGGTGATCGAGTTGTAG
>JAWSUQ010000045.1:6760-11607 GCA_033549265.1 Bacillota bacterium | reverse complement strand
CCATTGCACAGCAGCTCTAATCTGCATTATGAGGCTGTCCTTTATTTCATCAATATTTGTTAACAGTTTTGCGGTAACATTGGTAGCTACAGGAAGGATTGGTGGAGCAACCTCAACAGCCTTTAATGCAGCAGCAAATTCCAAGCTGGCTTTTTCCATCAGGCTTGAATGAAATGGTCCACTGACCTGAAGCATTACTACCCTCTTAGCACCAGCTTCTTTTGCAAGTGCACCAGCCTTTTCCACATCTGCTTTATAGCCTGATATTACTATTTGACCAGGGCAATTATAGTTTGCCACCTCAACTGTATGGTCAGGCTGCAGCCTTTTACAAATATTATCTACTTCTGACCCGGCTAAGCCCAAAATAGCAGCCATTCCGCCATCCCCATTAGGTACAGCTCCATTCATTAGAATACCTCTTTTATGAACCAATTTAATAGCATCCTCAAAAGCTAACGACTGACTGGCTACAAGACTAGAATACTCCCCAAGGCTATGACCTGCCACAAAATCCGGTTTAATCCCATTTTCAATCAAAACCTTATAGCAGGCTATACTTGTTGTTAGCAAAGCAGGTTGAGTGTATTGAGTATTAGTAAGATTATTATTAGAATCATTAAAGCATAAATCCGATATAGAAAAATCTAACTGTGTATCAGCTACATTAAAAATTTCTCTAGCTAAAGGATTTTTATCGTATAAATCTTTTCCCATGCCAACATATTGAGACCCCTGGCCAGGAAATACAAACGCTATTTTACCCACAAAGTTACCTCCAATTAACTAAGATTGCTTATAATTTTATTGGTTTGTTCTACTATTTGTTGAATTATTTCAGTTGCTGTTTCCTCTTTTTTAACCATAGCAGCCACTTGCCCTGCCATCACAGACCCATGATCCGCATCTCCGTCTACCATAGCTGCTCTTAATGCTCCTACCCCTAATTTTTCAAATTCCTCGCCAGCAGCCCCTTCTCTTTCTAACTGTTCCATTTTACGGGATAATTTATTTTTTAGAATCCTTACTGGATGGCCGGTAGGCCTTCCGGTAACAACAGTATCCCTATCCTTTGCTTTTATTACCGCTTTTTTAATGTTTTCGTGGACCGTACATTCAGTAGCACACATGAATCTTGTTCCCATTTGTACCCCGACTGCTCCTAAGGCAAGGGCGGCGGCCACTCCTCTGCCATCATAAATTCCTCCTGCTGCAATAACAGGTATTTGCACAGCGTCAACTACTTGTGGTACCAAAGCCATAGTAGTCAGCTCCCCAATATGCCCGCCAGCTTCCATTCCTTCAGCTATTAAGGCATCCACACCAGCTTTTTCTAACCTTTGGGCTAAGGCTACAGAAGCTACTACCGGTATTATTTTAGTCCCTATTTCTTTAAGGGCAGGAATATACTTGCCAGGATTCCCAGCTCCCGTAGTAATTACTGGTACCTTCTCAGCTAAGATAACCTCCATTACTTCCTCCACATAAGGTGACAGAAGCATAACGTTCACACCAAATGGTTTTTTTGTTATTTTTTTAACCTTGGCAATTTCTTTTTTTATAAAATCAACTGGTGCATTACCGGCTGCAATAATTCCTAACCCGCCAGCCTCAGATACTGCTGCAGCCAGCTCTCCAGTGGAAACCCAAGCCATCCCACCTTGTATAATTGGATATTCGATTCCCAGCAACTCACAAAGCTTTGTTTGCATCATATACCTCCCTTTATTGCATTATTTTTCAAACCAACGCAGGACACTGCTACCCCAGGTCAAGCCGCCTCCAAAGCCTACCATTACTACTATGTCATCTTTCTTAATACGGCCTCCTGCGAAAGCTTCATGTAAGGCTATTGGTATGGAAGCGGATGACATGTTTCCATACTTATGTATATTAATAATTACCTTATCCTCTGAAAGGCCTAATCTCTTTACTGCAGCTTCAATTATTCGTGTATTTGCTTGATGGGGCACTAAGAAGTCTACATCTTCCTTTGTCAACTGTGCTCTTGTTAAGACTTCCATAGCAGCATCTCCCATTACTTTTACTGCAAACTTATAGATATCATTACCTGCCATTTTAATAAAATGTTCTCTATTGGTAATTGTCATTTCATTAGGAGGTTTAGCCGCCCCACCTGCCGGTATTTTAAGAAGATCAGCTCCTGAGCCGTCGGCTCGCAAATAATTAGCCAATATTCCATAACCAGAAGGGACTTCCTGGAGGACTACTGCTCCTGCGCCATCACCAAATAAGATACAGGTATTTCTATCCTGCCAGTCCACTACTCTACTTAAGGTTTCTCCACCTATGATAAGTACATTTTTGTACATCCCAGTAGCAATAAATTGTTGTCCTACTGCCATACCATAGACAAAACCGGAGCAGGCCGCCTCTAAGTCAAATGCAGCAGCATTTTTTGCGCCAATTTTTTCTTGAACTATGCAGGCGGTAGCAGGAAAAATCATATCTGGAGTAACTGTAGCTACTATAATTAGATCAATATCTAAGGCAGTTATCCCAGCATTGACAATAGCCATTTCAGCTGCTTGGGCGCATAGATCCGAAGTATTATTGGCGGCTCCTATTTTTCTTCTTTCAGATATGCCCGTTCTTGAGCTAATCCATTCATCACTAGTGTCAACTATACGTGTCAGATCCTTATTGCTTATTATATTCTCTGGAACAGCAAATCCTGTCCCTATAATGCCTACTGGCTTAATAATCTCTTTCAAAGCTTAGTCACCGCCTATATACTAGATTGCCTCTTTAATCTTGCCGATAAGATCGCTTTCTACACATTGCTTTGCCACTGCCACGGCATTTGTAATGGCCTTTGCCTTGGAGCTTCCATGACAGATAATACTAACTCCGTCTATCCCTAATAAAGGAGCACCACCATACTCATTATAATCAAGTTTTTGCTTAATGGCTTTAAAAGCTGGCATTGCCAGCAGCGCCCCTACTTTTCTAGGTAGTGACTTTTCTAGTTCTTCCTTGATCAAGGAAAACATGGTGCCCGCCAAACCTTCTGCAAACTTTAATACTACATTGCCAACAAAGCCGTCACAGACAATAACATCAGCATGACCCTCAAGCAAGTCTCTACCTTCAATATTTCCTAAAAAGTTAATATTTACATCATCCTGAAGCAATTTATAGCTTTCAATGGTGAGCTCATTGCCTTTAGTCTCTTCCGCCCCAATATTTAATAGCGCTACCTTGGGATTGCTGAAAGAAAGAATTTTTTCTGCATAAATGCTTCCCATTTTAGCAAATTGCACTAAGTGTTTTGGTTTAGAATCTGCATTTGCTCCTGCATCTAATAATACTACTCTTCCCGTTTTAGCAGGTAAAACAGTGACGATGGCTGGTCGTTCAACCTCTTTTATTCTCCCCAGCCCAAACAATGCTGCTGCCATTTGTGCCCCCGTGCTTCCGGCTGAAACTACAGCGTCAGCCTTCTTTTCCTTAACTAGCCTAGTGGCAACTACTATTGAGGAATCCTTTTTTCTTCTAATGGCAGTGCCTGGGTGCTCATCCATGCCAATCACTTCTGAGGCGTGAACTACTTGTATTCCCTCTTTTATACCAATTTCATGCAAATGCTCATTAATAATGTCGCTTTGACCTACTAAACAAATATGTATCTTTAGCTTTTCTTTAGCATCAATAGCTCCTGCTATTATTTCTTTAGGAGCATAGTCCCCCCCCATAGCGTCAACAGCAATAATCATAATACCTCCTCCTTTCCTTTAGCAAAGACTAAAAAGTTTCCTCTAAATACCTCACTATTATTAACAGTGGATACAATTTTAATTAGGAATTTTTCACCTCTTTTTTTCATCACCTTTGCTCTACAGATTACTCGCTCATCTAAGGATACCGGAGCAATATATTTGACGTTGGCACTGCCTGTTAATGCCAGTGGACTATCTATCATAGCTACAGCCAATGAGTTAGCCTGGGCAAACAAAAGATGTCCCCTAATGACTTTTGCTTTAGACAAAACCATTTCCTCACTAACTGTTAATAAAGAGATAGCAGATTCATTTAATTTTAACTCAATCAAATCACCAATAATTTCCAGACCAGTAATAGATTTTACTTCACCATAGCTGTGTTCAGCCAGTAGCTTTATCCGCTCTCTTACCTCAGGAATATCAAGAGCAGCCCTATCTAGTCTAATAGTCTGGACACTTACTTTGTAAAGCTGTGCTAGCTCTTCATCAGTAAAAAATGGGTTTTCGTCAAGAATTTTTTTTATCTCTTGTCTTCGCTCACTTTTAGTTAAACACTTAGCTCCCATAATTCACCTCTATTATTGACACCTTATCTTAGCACCTGGTACTAATCAGTGATATTATACCTTAATTTTGGTAAAAAGGCAAGTGTCAGGGCAAATAAAAAAGGTAAGCTATTTAGCTTACCTAATTATTGTGCATTAACTTCTGGCTGAGTATTTCTTTCCTTATAAAATCCACATTCAGGACAAACGCGATGTGGAAGTTTACTAGCGTGACACTGAGGACATTCAACGATACCTGGTGTTTCTAATTTCCAATTAGCTGATCTTCTCATATTTTTCCTAGATTTAGATTGCCTTCTTTTAGGTACTCCCATTTTATTTCTCCACCTCCTTTGGTGAATTGCCAGGCTTAAACAGCTCTTTCAGAACTGCTAGTCGCGGATCACTATTGTCAATTGTACAATCGCATTTTCTTTGATTAAGTTCTGTGCCACACTTGGGACAAAATCCTTTGCAAGCTTCATCACAGACGACTCTCAATGGTAAATTCAACATAATGTTTTGTTCAACTACAATATCTAGAGGAATATCATTACCT
>JAWSUQ010000045.1:0-6750 GCA_033549265.1 Bacillota bacterium | reverse complement strand
TAAACGTGACTTTCGTCATCAATGCTCTCTGTTTGAGTTTCATTAAAAAAGTTCTCTGAAAAATCAAGATCCAGATCATAACTCAGCTTCTTTAAGCATCTGCCACATTTAAATTCTATCATAGCCTTTATGCTGCCGTACACCGTAATATAGTTTCCCTTATTCACAGCTGTATAGTCTACAGTAATAGGCTTTAATAATTGTAGGTCTTCACCATGAATTTTGATAGCGGTTTCATTAGAAATACTTGTTCCCTTTATCTCTTTTCCTGGCACATTCCTTATAGTCGCGACTGCAAGCCTCATATTACCACCTCAAATAAACACTAGATTAAATTATACCTAGCGAAATCAATTTTGTCAATAATTAGGGCTGTTATTTGTAGACAATTTTTTCAGTATCTCTCGCGATCATTAATTCTTCATTAGTTGGGATAAGCATTACTTTAACCTTACTATCAACTGTTGAGATGATTTTTTCTTTACCTCTGACTTTATTAGACTCTAGATCAAGCTTGATTCCAAGCTGTTCCATATCTGCACAAACTTGCTCTCTCGTTTCTGGAGAGTTTTCTCCTAACCCGGCAGTAAATACAATGGCATCAGCACCATTTAAAACAGCCATATAAGCACCAATATATCTTTTAACCCTATGGGTAAACATATCTAAGGCAAGTTGAGCACGCTTATTTCCAGCTAAAGCTGCCTCTTCTACATCTCTAAAGTCACTACTTACACCAGAAATCCCTAAAACACCAGATTTTTTGTTTAAGTAATCGTTAATTTCTTTGATAGACATACTCTTTTTTTCCATTAAAAAAGGAATAACAGCAGGGTCAATATCCCCACACCTAGTGCCCATAATCAAACCTTCTAGAGGCGTTAAACCCATGCTTGTCTCAATAGATTGCCCACTAGCTACTGCTGTAATGCTCCCGCCATTACCTAAGTGGCAAGTTATTAGTTTTAGTCTTGTTGCCTCTTGCCCTAACATTTCTGCAGCCCTTTCACTAACATATCTGTGGGATGTTCCATGAAAGCCGTATTTTCTAACGCCAAATTGTTCATAATCTTCATATGGTATGCCATACACATAAGCATACTCCGGCATTGTTTGGTGAAAAGCTGTATCAAACACCGCAACTTGGGGAACGTTAGGTGCTATTTTTTCACAGGATTTTATGCCAAGTAGATTAGGTGGGTTATGCAGAGGTGCCAGCTCAAATAACTCTTCTATTGATTTTTTCACTTCATCGTCAATAAGGACAGATGCTGTAAATTTAGTGCCACCGTGCACTACTCTATGACCAATGGCATTTATTTCGTTTAAACTATTGATGACTGGATATTCTTGATGGGTAAGTTGACTAAATACTAAGCTAATTGCTGCATCATGGTTGGGAATATTCTTGCCTATAGTTATTTTATCCATACCTTGCGGTTGGTGTATAATCTTGCCTTCTTCTAGTCCAATTCTCTCTACCAAGCCTTTTGCCAATACTTCTTCGTTTTGCATATTAAACAACTGGTATTTTAATGATGAACTGCCGCAATTTATTACTAATATTTTCATTTTATAAATCCTCCTTTGGGAATCATTCCTGAGCTTGGACTGCCGTTAGTGCAGTAACATTCACTATATCTTCAACACTGCAGCCTCTAGATAAGTCATTTACTGGCTTGGCCATCCCTTGCAGTATTGGTCCAATAGCCTTTCCGCGCCCAATCCTTTCGATTAGCTTGTAGCCAATATTTCCAGCCTGTAAATCTGGAAATACTAACACATTAGCAAAACCAGCTACCTGGCTATTTGGTGCTTTGCTTTCTCCAACACTAGGAACTATAGCTGCATCTAGTTGCATTTCTCCGTCAATAAGAATATCCGGAAATCTAGCCTGAGCTAGTCTAGTAGCTTTAGCTACTTTTTCTACTAGTTCGTGCTGAGCGCTACCTTTTGTGGAAAAAGATAACATAGCAACTTTTGGCTCAATTCCAACAATATTATTAGCGGTTTTTGCAGTTAAATAAGCTATTTCAGCTAATTGTTGAGCATTTGGATTAGGATTTACTGCACAATCCGCTAGTACTAATATTCCATCAACCCCAAATTCTTTATCAGGCAGTACCATCACAAAGGCACCAGACACCACTGTAATTCCAGGGGCTGTTTTTATAATCTGCAAAGCAGGTCTAAGTACATCTCCAGTAGTATTTTCAGCTCCAGCCACATATCCATCAGCTTTTCCACTTTTCACAGCTAATGCTGCAAAATACAATGGGTTTTGAACAGTTTCATATGCTTGTTCCTTAGCTAGTCCTTTATGCTTACGCATCTCATACAATAACTCTCCTAGCTCAACTGCTATTTCGTCTGATTGAGGATCAATAATATCTATACCTTTGATATTTGCTCCTATTTCTGAAGCTTTAGCCGCAATTTTATCTTTGTTGCCTAACAAGCTTATATTAGCAAGTTCTTCTTCTACAATTATTTGAGCTGCTTTAATAGTTCTAGGTTCAAGACCCTCAGGTAAAATAATAGCTTTCCTATCTTTTCGCGCTTTATCATGTATTTGATTAACCAACTCCATTGCAGTACCCTCCTCCCAGGAACTACGAAAACAGCTGTTGAATCTAGTTTAACAAATACCTAGTATATCTATTCAAAACGCTGGATTCTCTTATGTTAAAATTAACATAATTTATTATTTATCGCTACCTATTAAACAAAAGCACTAATATAGACAATTTTCGAAAACATTGGTAAATTAAAAAAATAAAATAAAACTTTGGCTAAAACCATAAATTGGTGAATACCAAAGTTTTCGTACAACTTATCTCATTATTTTTTTTATTGCTGCAGCCTGCAAAGCGGCAGCCTCCTCACCAGCTTTAATATATTCTTCTGCTATATCAAAATTAAATATACCTGAATCTATAATTTCCGGTGATATAGCTACATTAGCATCTGAACAGCAATTCGTAAAGGCCTTAACCTCTAATAAGTCAATTGCGTACATTATCACATCAAATATATTATTTATTTTATTTGATCTTGTGTCAGTTTTCCTTCCTGCTTTAACATCAACTGCTATCACAATATCAGCCCCCATATCTCTAACGGCTGAAACTGGAACCCTTTCTAATACCGCCCCATCAACTAAAACCTTGCCTTGCCATTTATAAGGCTTAAAAATACCTGGAATAGAAATGCTTGCTCGCAGAGCATCAGCAACTAAGCCTTCCTGTATTACAATAAGTTCACCTTTTTCCAAATCAGTAGCAGTTACAGCTAAAGGTATCTTTAAATCTTTAAACGTTTTGTTTTGAGTTAATAATTTTAATAAATCATGAGCCTTTCTACCTTCTATTAATCCAATTCTTGGAACTGTCAAGTCTACTACGTGATTTTGTTTCAACTGACTAGCTAGCTTCTCTAGCATATGCCAATCTGCTCCACAGCAGTATAAAGCCCCTATTACTGCACCTATACTACTGCCGGCAATAAAATCAATTGGGATTTTTTCTTGTTGAAGCACCTTAAGTACTCCAATATGGGCTAGTCCTTTAGCAGAGCCAGATCCTAATGCCAAGCCAATTTTTTTTCGTTCCATCACATCACCTTACTTTTCCGTTCTAGCTATAAACTTCCCTCATAAATATATCTATAGATATATGCTTCTAAGCTCCATAAAACAATTAAAATTAAGGAAGAAAAATATGCCAAAAAAAATATTATTAACTATATTAATACTAATAATCTTCTTTACAATGATTATAAATCCAAAACTGATATTTGATGCTGCACTAGATGGGTTAAGCACCTGGACCACTATTCTTATACCCGCATTATTTCCATTTTTTGTGATGGCTAATCTACTAATGCGCCTGGGAGTGATAAATTTTCTCGCAGTATTTTTAGATCCCATTATGAGACCAGTTTTTAATGTCTCTGGCGCAGGGGGCTTTGTAATGGCCATTGGCTTTACTTCTGGCTTCCCTATTAGCTCATTATTAACTGCCGAGCTTCGTCAGGAAGGTAAACTAACTAAGGGAGAAGCAGAACGGTTAATGTCCTTTACAAATAATGCCAGCCCACTGTTTATATTTAGCGCTATTGCTGTAGGCATGTTTAAATTTCCAGAGCTAGGAATAATATTAGCAGGCGGTCATTATCTATCAAATATTATTATAGGCATAACCTTGAGCTTTTTCTCCAGAAAAAATAATACCATCATCAAAGTTAAGGGCAATATATTCAAAAGAGCATACCTTCGTCTATATGAAACTCCATTGTTGCCAATTGGAGAAATTTTAGGTGACTCTGTCAATAAAGGTATTAAGAGTATTGTTGCTATTGGAGGCTTTGTCGTAGTATTCGCGATTACTGTTGCTTCTTTATCCCAATTAGGATTAATCTCTTTAATTACAGCTTTTTTTGCTTTTATCCTTAAATTTGTTGGCTATGATATTAGCCTTGCATCAGCTTTGACAACCGGCCTTTTTGAAGTTACCCTAGGTGTAAAGCAAGCAAGCGCTATTGACGCTAGTTTCCATCAACAGGTGGCAATAGCTTCGATTATTTTAGCCTGGAATGGTCTCTCAATTCATGCCCAGGTGGCTAATTTTATAAGTAAGAGTGATATAAGTTATATCCCTTTTCTCTTAACCAGAACAGCTCAAAGTATTTTAGCCCCAGTTTTTACGTTAGTACTGCTCAATCGCTATGAAACTGTTTTTTTTAACTTAAACGCTACAAAACCTTTAAATTCATTTGTATTAAGCTTAACAACAGCACCAGGTATAGCTTTATTTAGCTACACTTTAATAGGATTTATACTAATAATAGCTTTATTGCTTGGGGCTAGCCTATTAATATCACTTTTCAAAGGAATTTTTAGTATCACACGAAATTTTTTATAAGAATTATTCCCTTTCAGAGTTTAGAGTCTCTTTCCCCTCTTCTACTGTGGTAAGGGCTTTTGTCAGTGATTTTTCTAATTTATGCAGCACCTCTAATGCATAATTCTTGGCTTGTTGTTGTATTTGTTCAGATTCAGCTTGGGCATTATTAATTATTTCGTTTGCAGCTTCCTCTGCTTTTTTTACAATTTCATTTTCACTAGCATGCTTACTAGCAAAGATTTTAGCTTTGTTTATGATAGCCTCCCCTTCGCTTTGAGCATCATTTAATATCCTTTCTCTTTCTTTAGTGATCCATTGAGCTTGTCTTATCTCTTCTGGAATAGATGCTCTTAGCTTATCTAAATAATCCAGCACAATCTCTTCATCAATTAACATTTTACCAGTCATAGGAATTCTTGAGGAATCCTCAATCGTTTCTTCAAGATCTTCTATAATTTTAATCAGCTCCATTTTTACTTCCCCCTAGTTTAATATTTGCAAAATATAAATAACCGTATCTCCATAAGCTCTCTTTTTAACACAGGATAAAACGCTAGTTTTTAGGTCAAGTTCTTCTTTTTTACTGGCCTCTGCCACCACATATCCACCAGTTGCTAAAATCCCGGAAGCTTCTATTGCATTAATAGACTTTGTTATTAATCCTGATTCATAAGGAGGGTCTAAAAAAATCAAGTTAAATTTTTTTCCTTCTTTTCGTAGTAATTCTATTGTTACTAAAGCATCTAACTTGAGGCATCTAATTTTATCACCGAAACCAGTGCTCGCGATGTTTTCTTTAATAATCCTTAATGCCTGTGTATCCTTCTCTGAAATAACAGCTTTAGCTGCACCCCGACTTATGGCTTCAATAGCAATAGCACCACTGCCGCCGAAAAGATCTAAAAAAGCTGAATTTACCACAGTATCTCCTAAAATATTAAAGATAGCCTCTTTAACTCTATCTGTAGTTGGTCTTGTGGTAAATCCTTTTGGGGCTTTGAGCTTTCTGCCTTTTTCTTGTCCGCTAATAATTCTCACAAAGATCATCCTTTCAATTCCCATTATATCACAGATTTTATTTTGGAAAAACATTGGTATATTAGAGTATTTTAGAATTTTTTTATAAACATATGTATAGATTTTGGTATGGTGTTAATAATATAGTTAAGCAGCGAGGATAATTTCTCGTTGTAGAAGAGCTTAGGTTATTTTATATAACCCTCCCCCATAAGCTCTTCCTCCGGTTTCTCCTCTCCCAAAATGTTACTTGATTATAGGAAAAAGAGTCACAGTAGTGGCTCTTTTTCCTTGTTTAGGTGTAAATCACAAAAATATTTTTTTTATTTAAATAAGATAGATAATTGGACATAATTAAAAGAATAGTAAGCTTAACTATAAAATTTTTGTTTAATGTACTTTTTTAATATTGACTTATTCCTCAATATCATGTAAACTAAGTTTTGCGCTCGAAAAATTGGTGCCTGTAGCTCAGCCGGATAGAGCGTCTGACTACGAATCAGAAGGTCGGGAGTTCGAATCTCTCCAGGCACGCCATTTAATACGTAGGGGAGTAGCTCAATTGGTAGAGTAGCGGACTCCAAATCCGTTGGTTGCGGGTTCGATTCCTGTCTCCCCTGCCATAAAAAAATAATGGAGAAGTACTCAAGTGGCTGAAGAGGCGGTCCTGCTAAGACTGTAGGGGGCGTTAGTCCCGCGAGGGTTCAAATCCCTCCTTCTCCGCCAGCGGGTGTAGCTCAATGGTAGAGCTCTAGCCTTCCAAGCTAGTCACGTGGGTTCGATTCCCATCACCCGCTCCATTTTTTTTGCGCCTGTAGCTCAGCTGGAT
>JAWSUQ010000044.1:0-11644 GCA_033549265.1 Bacillota bacterium | reverse complement strand
ATAGGGATAGTTTTCATTCAAGTATTTGCAAGATTTGTACTTAAAGGGTCCCTGCCCTGGTCAGAAGAGTTAGCAAGATACATTATGATTTGGGCAGTACTAATAGGTGCTAGTATCGCAGCAAGAGAAGGAGCTCATATTGGCATATCAGCACTAATAGATAAACTTCCTCAGAGCATGAAAAAGCCATTTATAGTTATTGGTGGGCTCATAACAGTTGCCTTTTCAGTTTTTTTATGCTATTTAGCCATTATAGTTGTAATGTTTATATCTAGTACTGGACAAAAATCTCCAGCTATGTTTTTACCAATGTATTTTGCTTATGCCGCAATTCCAGTCGGTGCAGCGCTAATGACAATAAGATTTGCACAATTAGCTATTAACAAGCTAAAAGTAGAGGGGAGATAGATATGACTGCACTAATTCTATTTGGAGTTTTTGCCCTACTGGTAATAATAAATATTCCGATAGCCATCAGCTTAGGAGCTGCAAGTATCATCGCTATTATCGTAACAGACTCAGTTCCATTACAAGTTATTGCCCAAAGAACCTTTACAGCCCTGGACAATTTTCCATTAATGGCAATTCCTTTTTTTATGATTGCTGGAAGCGTAATGGAGAGAGGTGGTATCTCCCGTAGATTAATTGACTTTGCTAATTCAATAGTAGGTGTTTTTTCGGGGGGCTTAGCCTTGGTAACAATCTTAGCCTCTATGTTTTTTGCGGCAATATCGGGGTCAGCCCCTGCTACAGTGGCTGCTATCGGAGGAATCATGATTCCTGCTATGGTTAGCCAAAGATATAGGGAAGATTATGCTACTGCAACTCAAGCAAGTGCAGGTTACATAGGGGTAATTATCCCTCCTAGTATCCCAATGATTACTTATGGAGTTGTTACAGGCGCATCCATCGGTGGTCTGTTTTTAGCCGGCTTTATTCCTGGGATGTTGATTGGCTTAACCTTATGTGCAGTGGCTTATTTTACGGCAAAGAAGGAAGGCTATCGTGGTACAGCTGAGAAAGTAAGCATCAGCAATGTTGGCAAAGCTTTTACTAATGCATTTTTTGCCATCTTAATGCCGGTAATTATCTTAGGCGGAATATATGGTGGTATTTTTACACCAACAGAAGCAGCTAATATAGCTGTTGTCTATGGACTAGTTGTAGGATTTTTTATATATAAAGAGCTTAAGCTGTCGGACTTTCCTAAAATATTAAAGCAATCAGCAATAAATACATCTCTTATCATGTTTATTATTGCTACTGCATCAACCTTTGGCCTTATTCTAACTAGAGAAAATATTCCTTCTGATATTGCGCGGTTGATAATTTCCTTTACAGATAATCCTATAGTATTGTTGATGCTGATAAATGTTTTACTACTAATAGTAGGTACTTTCATGGAAACAAATGCAGCTATTATCATTATTGCACCGATACTATTCCCGGTTATTCTAGAGCTTGGTATAGATCCAATTCACTTTGGAATAATTATGGTGGTGAACTTGGCCATCGGGATGATTACTCCACCGTTAGGTGTAAATCTATTTGTGGCAGCTAGTATGCGGAAAATGCCGATAGAAAAGCTAATAAAAGCTAACTGGGGTTATTTAGCGGCTTCAATAGTAATCCTTATAATTATTACCTATTTCCCTCAACTAAGTCTATGGCTTCCAAATTTACTGAAGTAGGGGGACAATGAAATCATGAAACTATATAATGACTTAGCAAACATAGTGGGAAAAGAAAATGTACTAGTTAGTTCCTTTGATAAAGAGATATATAGCTATGATTCCTCACCCTACTCTGGAGACCCAATGGCAATTGTTTTTCCTACTAGTACAGAGGAAGTAGTCGAGATTGTTAAATACTGTGTTAGGGAGAACATTCCTATTACCCCTCGGGGAGCTGGTACCTGCCTAAGCGGAGGAGCTGCGCCTGTTGACAATGGAGTTGTTCTCGTTATGACAAAGATGGATAAAATCCTCAATATTGATTTGAAGCAGAAGCTAGCATTGGTTGAGCCTGGAGTAGTTAATTTTAGATTACAGGAAGCATTAGAGCCCAGTAATTATTTCTTTGCACCTGATCCTTCAAGCTTTAAAGTTGCTACCTTGGGTGGAAACGTAAGCGAAAATGCGGGAGGTATTAAAGGGGTTAAGTATGGAGTCACTAAAAACCATGTAGTTGGATTAGAGGTAGTGCTTCCCAGCGGAGAGATAATTACAACTGGTAAATTGTCTTCTCAGCTTAGAGAGAAAATAGATATTACTAACCTTTTCTGTGGCTCCGAAGGGACCTTGGGCATTATTACAAAGATTTTGGTGAAGATTAAACCAAAGCCAAAGGCAGTAAAGACTATGTTGGTTACCTTCGATTCTTTAGAAGATTCAGGTAGCCTTGTGGCTAATATCCTTAGAGTTGGCATTATTCCAACCACTTTAGAAATTATGGATCAAACTGTAACTAGGGCAGTAGAAGATTATCTTAAGCTTGGACTACCAAAGGACGTAGAAGCTATGCTTCTAATAGAGGTAGATGGTACTGCAGAGGAAGTAGAAAATAACAGCTCTAGAATAATAGAGTTATTCAAGAAATATAGGGTAAAGAACTTTCAGGTAGCTCAAAATGATGATGAGCGCAATAATCTGTGGAAGGCTAGAAGATCAGCAAATGGAGCCCTAGGTAAGCTAAAGTCGGCCTATATGGTTCAAGACGTGGTTGTTCCTATTGATCAATTGACAGCAATGCTTAGTATCGTAACGAATATTGGTAAAAAATACGAAGTTATTATTGGGCAGGTAGCTCATGCTGGCGATGGAAATCTCCATCCCCACTTACTTTATGATCATAGCAATCACGAAGAAAAAGAGCGAGTTGAGTTAGCTAGTGCAGAGATATTCCGTGAAACCCTAAAGCTTGAAGGAACACTTTCCGGCGAGCATGGGATAGGGTTAGAGAAGCTGCCGTATATGAATTGGGCCTTTGATGACAACTCACTTGAATTTAAAAAAATACTAAAGAGCAGCTTTGATTCTCGTTGGAATTTTAATCCTGGGAAATTGATTTCAGCTGAGAAGGGAGAATAAGTATGGAACAAGTGAAGGCAGAAGCGAAGCTAAATGTGATAAATTTTAACCCAGACAATCTAACAATTACAGTTGATGCGAATATTACAAATCAGCAATTAAATGAAGTATTAGCCGGTACTAACTTGTTCTTTCCCTCCTTGGCTTGCAATCAAAACGTGCCTATAGGAGTTCAGATAGCGAATAACTTTAATATACTTAGAAGCATGCAGTTTGGCGAGTGGACAGATAATATTTTAGGAATGGAATTTATGTTGGCCTCTGGCAAGATAATTAATACAGGGGGCAAAACATTTAAAAATGTGTCTGGATACGATTTAATTCCCCTCTTAGTAGGTACTTCAGATATGATTGGTGTTATTAAAAAGGTCATACTTAAGCTGACACCAATGGTAGAAAAGGTAAGTATTATTTCTGGCCAGCTTAGTATGTCAAAGGTAATGGAATTAAAGGAAAAGCTGGACCTGGAGAACTTCAATGTCTCAGCCATAACTATAGAAGCAGCTACTGAAGAAAATATCTCTATTAATGTAGAACTAATGGGAGATAGTACAACTGTACTAGCACAACAAGAGAAATTGCAAAAGTTAATTGGAGACAGTAGGGTTACAGAAATTGTTGATGTTTATAATAAAAGTTTAGCAATGGACTTGCCTCTAAAAGGCATTTTGGTTAACACGAAGAGTGATCAATTCTTTAATACATTAGCTACTCTAAAGGAGTTGGCAGCTAAAAATGGGACTAACTTTAGGGTACAGGGTGATTTAAACCATAACATATTATATGTAGAGCTAAAGGATTCCTCAGCAACAGGAAAAATAATTGCAGAATTGATTGATCATTGTAATGAAAATATTGCTGTCGAAGGCATTAATATTTCTTTGCCAGAGACAGTTAACAGACAGCATAACAACCACCAGTTAACGATTATTGAGAATCTTAAAGACGCTTTAATGACTGATACTGTGGGGGAAGGCATATGAGAAGCTATAAAAATATATTTAATGAACTGTTAAAATGCAATAAATGTGGATATTGCCAAGAGGTTTGCCCAACCTACAGAGTCGTCAAAGAGGAGCCAGCTGTAGCTAGAGGTAGAGTTCGCCTCCTCAGAGCTGCTTTGGAAGACCGCTTTTCCTTTGAGAAAAACCCTGAAATGCAAGGTTACTTAGAAAGCTGTTTATCCTGTAAAGCTTGTGTAGAAAATTGCCCGTCAAATGTTCAGGTGACAAAAGCAGTTCAATGGGGCAAGGAAGAGCTGTGGAGGCATCATGGAGTATCAGCTTTTGTAAAGCTATTATACAAAAACAGCTTTTCAAAGGAAGGAAATTTTGCTGTAGGGGCAAGATTGATTAATTTTTATCAGCAAAAGGGGTTAAGAAAGCTCTCTCAAAAATTATTGTTAAAAGTAAAAGCCTTAAAGGAGCTAGAAGAAATTGTTCCGGAAGTGCCAAGCAAGAACTTTTGGCAGCTATTGGAGCAAAGGGAGCCTAGCAATACTCCAAAGAAGCACAAAGTTATCTACTATATAGGCTGTGGTACTAAATATTTTTATCCTAATGTAGGTTTATCACTAGTTAAAGTTTTGGAAAAAAACAATTGTGAAGTAATTGTACCTAAACTTGATTGTTGTGGTGTCCCTCACTTAAGCGTCGGCTTTGGAGAAGAAACAAAGCGGTTGGCAATGGAAAATTTGCAGAAGCTTTATAAGATCGATGCTGATGTAATTGTCACCGACTGTGGTACTTGTGGGGATAAGCTTAAAAAGTATGTAGAAATGTTTGAAGAGGAAAGCAATTTATATTCAATTGCGGCTCAGGTAGGAGAAAAAGTTATAGATGCAATGGAATTTTTAGTTAACACCCTAGGGCTGGAAAATATCAATAAAAGTGATAAGAGAGTGACATATCATGATCCATGCCATTCAGTAAGAGGTTTAAAGGTAAAAGATGCCCCCAGAAAACTGCTGCAAAATGCTGCAAACTATGTAGAAATGAAAAGTGCCAGCAGCTGCTGTGGTGGAGCAGGTATTTATGGAGTAAAAAACAAGGAAACCTCAAGAGCAATTTTAGCGGGTAAGATGAAGGAATTTAAAGATTCTGGAGCAGATGTTTTATGTACCTCTTGCCCTAGCTGTGCTATTCAACTAAATCTGGGACTCAAGCTTAATAAGTTACAGGGAAAAGTGATGCATCCATTTGAATTGCTGGCGGAATAAAAATTGAGATAACTTGATGAGGTGAGATCATGGCAGCTGAATTATTTAAGGTGAAACAGAAGTTTAATGTGCCTGAACTAAAAGATATAGAGGAAGAAGTTTTTAAACAGCTGGCCTCCATCAATATTGCCCCAGATAGCCGAATTGCCATAGGAGTTGGCAGCAGGGGCATTGCCAACTTGAGTGACGTGGTTAGGGCTACTGTTAAGATGGTGAAAAAATTAGGTGGCAACCCCTTTATTGTACCAGCCATGGGTAGCCATGGAGGAGCAACTGCTGAGGGGCAGCAAGAGGTTTTAGCTGGTTATGGTGTGACAGAAGAAACAATGGGCGCTCCAGTAATATCATCGATGGCCACTAACATGATAGGTAAGACAAAAGATGGAATTCCAGTTTACTTTGATCGTAATGCCGCTGGAGCAGATGGAATAATTGTTATTAACAGGGTTAAGCCTCATACTGACTTTCATAGCGCCCTTGAAAGCGGCTTAGTCAAAATGCTAGTAATTGGATTTGGTAAGCAAGCTGGAGCCAAAACTGTTCATATCAGTGGGGTAGATGGTTTGAAGAATGTCATACCTCAAACTGGAGAAGTAATATTAGAGAAATTACCCATAATTGGAGGAGTAGGTATTCTGGAAAATGCCTATGACAAGGTGGCTAAAATTGAATTTATACCTGCAGATAAATTGTACTCCCGGGAACCTGAGCTAGTTTTAGAAGCAAAAAGCTTAATGGCTTCTCTACCTGTAACAGGGAGGATAGATGTACTGGTGGTGCAAGAAACAGGCAAAAATGTCAGCGGCGTAGGACTTGACCCTAACATTACAGGAAGAAGAATGATTAGAGGACAAGAAGAGCCAAATAGCCCTGAGGTACAAAATATAGTGGTGCTGGACTTAACGGAGGAAAGCCACGGTAATGCGTTAGGTGTTGGCTTAGCGGATGTAATTACAAAAAGATTATTCAATAAGATTAATTTAGACATAACATATGCAAATGTGATAACCTCAGGCTTTCTGCAGCGGGGATTCATTCCTATTATCGCTGAAACCGATGAAAAGGCTATAAATATAGGAATTAGTACTATTAATAGAAGGATTCAGTCAAGTGAGATTAGGTTAATGGTAATAAAAAATACATTAGAGATAGAAGAGCTTTATTTATCACCAGCATTATTTGAAGAAGTTAAAGACAAAGAAAATATAGAAGTATTAGCTGGACCTTATCCGCTTAGCTTTACGGAAAACGGTGAGCTAAAGCTATTTTAGGTTATTACATACTCTAAAATACTAATTTAAGAAAGGATTGATTTTAATGACAAGAAAGAAGACAGTGCTTGATTTTAATCGGATGAAGAAAGAAGGAGAGCAGGTAGCATGGGTAACCGCTTATGATTTTCCAACTGCTCAGTTTGCGGCAAACGCTGGCATGGATATGATCTTAGTTGGAGACTCATTAGGAATGGTGGTTCTAGGATATCAAGGGACAGTACCAGTAACTATGGAAGACTGCATTAGACACTGCCAGTCAGTGCGCCGTGGTGCTCCAAATACTTGGGTTGTGGGTGATATGCCCTTTGGTTCCTACCAGGTGTCGGATGAGCAAGCAGTACAAAACGCTGTTAGGTTCTTAAAGGAAGCTGATGTGGACTGCATTAAGCTTGAAGGCGGCCGCAGAGTTGCTAGCCGCATTAAGTCAATTACAGATGCAGGAATCCTTGTGATGGGCCATATTGGCCTAACTCCTCAGAGCTCAGGGCAACAAGGTGGCTTTAAGGCGCAGGGTAGAGACATCGATAGTGCAAGAGAACTAATCAATGACGCATTAGCGGTTCAAGAAGCAGGGGCTTTTGCTATCCTTGTAGAAGCAGTTCCACCAGAATTGACTGCATACCTAGCTAAGAAGCTAACAATTCCAGTATACTCAATCGGTGCAGGAGCTGCTGATGGTCAGCTGTTAATCAGCGGAGACATGCTAGGCAAGTTCCAGGCTTTTACACCAAAGTTTGTTAAGAAATATGCTAACGTAGCTGAAGTAGAAACAAATGCTTTCAAAGAATACATCAATGATGTAAAAACAGGCAAATTCCCTACAGATGACTATGTTTACCATGCTTTAGACAGTGAAGAAGAATTTGCAAAGCTGTTTAAGGAATTTGAATAAAATATAACATTCCAGTTAAATGGGCTCAAAAGTTATGCTTTTGAGCCTATATCTTTATGACAAATAAAAATATATAATAGATAAGAAGGCAATTATTTATTTCATAGGGGGAATTAATATGTTGAAAAGTCAATTTCTTCGGAAGGTAAATACTCAAGGTGATGGCTTGCGGCTAGGAACAGGTTGGTCTCCGGCTGACTTGGGAAAACCTCAAGTGTTAGTGGAAAGTGTCTTTGGTGAAAGTCACCCAGGTAGCTATCACCTAGATAAACTAGTAAACGCAGCAGTGAAATCCCTATATAGTAACGGGTGCAAACCAGCATCCTATACTACCACAGATATATGCGATGGGATTGCTATGGCCCATGATGGTATGAACTACTCTCTAACATCAAGAGAAATAATAGCTATGATGGTGGAAATTCACGCTTTAAGCGCCCCCTTTGATGGGACAATCATGATTTCTAGCTGTGACAAATCAATTCCAGCTCATTTAAAAGCCCTGGCAAGACTGAATATGCCAGGAATACATATTTGTGGCGGCTCCATGACTCCAGGACCAGACTACCTATCTTCAGAGGCATTATATGGCCTAGGGGATAAAGAAAAAAGAGGGGAAATTACTAGTGAGCAGCTTTTGACAGAGCAGATCAACTCCTGCCCTTCATGTGGGGCATGTCAGTTTATGGGTACAGCCAGTACGATGCAGGTGATGTCAGAAGCATTAGGCTTAAGCTTGCCTGGAAATGCGTTAATGCCAGCCTATATGAACCGTTTGGAGCATTTAGCGTCCTTAGCTGGCCAACAAGTCAAGGAATTAATGGATGCTAATATTACTCCTAAAGAAATTTTGACTCGAAAGGCATTTGAAAACGCTATTATCATTCATGCTGCTATTTCTGGATCAACTAATGCAACTTTGCACTTGCCGGCTATTGCCCATGAAGTAGATTTAGAGATTACAGCAGATTTATTTGAAGAAATTCACTCAAAAATTCCAGTGTTAGTTAGCCTAAAAACTAGTGGTAAATGGCCTACTGAGCTACTATGGTATGCTGGGGGTGTACCAGCCTTAATGAAGGAACTAAAGGATTATCTCCATCTAGATGCCTTAACTGTAACCGGCAAGACTGTAGGAGAAAATCTTGAGCAATTAGAGCGGGAAGGCTATTTCGAGGTGGGCAAAGGCTACTTGCGCAACTATGGCCTTAAAACAGAAGATGTCATTACCCCATTAGCCAATCCTTATAAAAAGGGGGGTGGACTGGCAGTGCTCTATGGTAACCTGGCACCAGAGGGAGCTGTAGTTAAGCACGCAGCCGTAGACCCTAAAATGCACGTGCATACTGGGCCAGCTAGACCTTTTGACAGTGAAGAGGCAGCTGTCGAGGCTATTATATCAGGAATAATTAAGCCCGGTGATGTGATAATTATTCGCTATGAAGGACCACAGGGAGCAGGGATGCCAGAGATGCTTAGAACTACTGAGGCAATCTATACAAATCCTGAGCTAGTAGCAACTACTGCTTTAGTGACAGATGGAAGATTTTCCGGTGCCTCAAGAGGACCATGTATCGGTCATGTTTCTCCGGAAGCAGCAGTAGGAGGACCATTAGCATTTATAGAAAATGGTGACCTAATTGAAATAGATATACCTAATAGAAAGCTAGCAGTAGTTGGCGTAAATGGTGCTCCTACTGCTGCAGAAGAACTAACTGCAATAATAGAAAGCCGTAAAGCCAATTGGCAGCAGCCTCATAAGGACAGTAAAGGAGTATTGGGCTTGTTCCAATCCCTAGCAGTATCACCAATTAAAGGTGCCTATTTAAAATGGGATAAGTAATATCCCACCAGTATAACTATAAAAGAGCCCATTGCATATCAGAATGAAATGCAATGGGCTTTCTGATTAAAACTGAACAGATCCTAAATGGTCCTTCATCAAATTTTTAGCTAAGTCGTAATCTCGGATTTTAATAGCATTAATTATTTCTTTATGCTCATCTATTAATTTATCAGGGGTAGCACATTTAGAAAAGCGATTCCTTCTAGTAGATTGCACCGTGTCATGTAGCACTTCAGCAAAAACATGCATCAGCTTATATAACACCGCGTTTTTTGAAGCTTGGGCAATTTGAAAATGGAGCCGTAGGTCGGCTTTAAGCCCAACCTGTTCATTTTCAATATTTTCCTGCATATCTTTTAATGTGCTTTCCATCAGTTTGATCTCTTCATCGTTATGCCTTAGGGCAGCTAATCCAGCACATTCAATTTCTAAGATTTTCCTTACTTCAAACATATCTTGAACTGATTCGGCTGTAATTGATAAGCTTAAAGCCATTGGATTAATAATACTGTCTAATGAATTTTCACGAAGAAATGTACCCTCACCTAGACGAATTTCTACTAACCCAAGTATTTCTAGAGTTCTGATGGCTTCCCTTACGGAAGTTCTGCTTACCTTTAATGTTTGTGACATTTCCCGTTCGCCCATAAGCTTATCGCCAGGCTTCAATATTCCTTGTTGAATTAAACTCTCTATCTGAGATAAAACCTCTTGATATATTTTCTTAGTCTGTATTGGTTGAAAAACCATGTAGTACACCCCCAATGATTTTTAATTATAGCATCAAATATCTCATTAGACAATAATAGTAAAAATAGAAAATTCGTTGCAATGAAATTAAACTAAATATAATCCTAATTGATAACATTCAAAAAATTATAAAAAAAATTATAAGGTGTTGCAGGAATTTTTAAATAAAATTAGAATATTAGGGAGGTATCGAATATTTTTTAATGGGAGTGGTTAGACCATAGACCTTCAACCTTATACCTTATACCTTGAACCACAGACCATGATTATTGTAATATGAATTCAAATTAATTTAAGGAGGTGATAAACAGAGAAGTTTTGGCGAGTTAAGGTTTTAATCAGCATTAAAGACAAAATTGGAGGAGTGAATTTTAATGAAAAAGAGTCGTTTATTTTTACTTGTAGCAATAGTGTTAGTTAGTGCCCTTGCATTAACAGCTTGTGGCGGTGGAAGCAATACAGATAGTGGGGAAAATGGAGACCAGCCAAAGACTACAGTACTTAAGGCAGGTCATACACTAGCTCCCGATCATCCATATAACGATGGAATGCTAAAATTTGCTGAATTAGTGGAGCAAAAGACAAACGGACAAATTAAAATTGATGTTTACCCAGCAGCTCAGCTTGGTAGTGAGCGGGAAGCTATTGAAGGCGTGCAAATGGGAACAATCGATATTACATTAGTTTCTACAGCACCTCTAGCAGGATTTTCAGATGCATTCTTAGCCCTTGATTTACCTTTTATTTTTAAAGATCGTACTCATGCATATAAAGTACTTGATGGAGAAATCGGTCAAGACATGCTAAGTAAGCTAGATGGTACTGGCCTGATTGGAATCAACTTCTGGGAAAATGGTTTTAGAAATTTAACAAATGGAGAAAGACCAGTAGTTGTACCAGAGGATGCTAAAGGATTAAAGGTTAGAACAATGGAAAATCAGATTCATATGGATTCATTCAGAGCTATCGGTGCAGATCCAACGCCAATGGCATTTGGAGAGCTATTTACAGCATTGCAGCAAAAAACTGTTGATGGACAAGAAAATCCACTACCAATTATTTGGACATCAAAATTCTTTGAAGTACAAGAACATTTAGCTTTAACTGGTCACTTCTATGCAGCGGTTCCTTTATTAATTAATGAAAAGCTATTTAATAGCTTCTCACCAGAGGTTCAGCAGGCTATTCTTGAAGCTGCAGAAGAAGCAAGGGATTTTGAAAGAAATATAATTAAAGAGATGGATGAAAGCCTATTAGGTGATCTAAAAGAAGCTGGCATGCAAGTAACAGAGCCAGACAAAGCAGTTTGGGAAGAAGCAATGAAGTCAGTATACGACAAATATGAAAGCAAAATTGGTACAGACTTAATTCAAAAAATCAAACAAGCAGCCAACTAATAACATTGTTGTAGTAGAGTGGCTTTAAGCTACTCTACTACAATATCAAGATAGTCAGAAGGGGGAAGCCTCATGGAAGAAAGTAAAAGCGGCAACAAGTTTTTTCGGTTTTTAGATATATTTGAAGAGCAATCAGTAACTATCCTTTATTGCTTGATGATAGGGATAGTTTTCATTC
>JAWSUQ010000043.1:0-11657 GCA_033549265.1 Bacillota bacterium | reverse complement strand
AGTGGACCTTGGATAAAGGCAAAATGTTTGCCGAGTGGTTCGCAGATGTGACGGCCTCTATCGAAACCAATAAAGCTATTCCTGGACTGACCAGAGAAGGGGAAATCATGGGCAAGGCCGTTGGTGCTTACAAGGAGATTCAAGGCACAATGATGGCAGCCTTTCAAAAGAATATAAATCAGGTACCCCTCTTTGCTACCAGAGTATTGCGGGCAACTTCATTGCTATGGGCAGGCTCTCTCATGCTTGAACAGGCAGCAGTGGCAGTGAAGAAGGCTGAAGAGCTAGGGGAAGGGCAGGCTGATTATACTTTTTACAAAGGAAAGGTGCAGACTGTTCAGTTCTATATTAGGAATGTGGTACCGGAATTATTTAACCTTACAGAGATTATCAAAGATGGAGATACATCAGCTATAGATATGCTAGAAGCTAGCTTCTAGAGCTAGTGAAGAGCTTGGAACAAGGAATTGGAGGGAAACAACCCATGACTTATGAGGTACTAAAACCCTTTCGGCTAGGAAAGGTAACCCTGAAAAACAGGGTTATCTTTCCCCCAATAACTACTGGCTACGGTAGTAAGCTAGGGCAGGTGACGCCAGAGCTAATAGCCTATTATAAACCAATAGCCCAAGGGGGCGCTGGAGCTATTATTGTTGAGGCAGCAGTTGTCAACCCACAGGGCAGGTTATCCTTCAACTCCATCGGTATTTGGGATAACCCCATGGTGGATGGGCTGTCCCGGTTGGCGGAGAGCATAAAGTCCCAAGGAACTGCAGCCTTTTTGCAGCTAGCTCATGCTGGTCCAAGATCAATGCTAGCATCAAAAGAAGAGCAGTCCATGTCTGTTTCTGAGGTGCCTTTCATTAAATCCAGAAAACCTGTAAAAATGACAAGTGCTAATATCAAGGGCTTAGTGGAAGATTTCGTTGAGGCTGCTGCCAGGGCCCAAAAGGCTGGCTTTGATGGCATAGAAATTCATGCTGCCCACTTTTATCTACTCAGCTGCTTCTTATCTCCTGTAATGAATAATAGGGATGATGAGTATGGTGGAGATGCGGCAGGCAGAAGCAGGGTAGTGACGGAAATAATCAGCGGGATTAGAGAGAAAGTAGGTATTGATTACCCCATCATCTGCCGGATTCATGGACAGGAAATGGGGGAAAGTGGAATCGACATAAAAGAGGCCATTGCTATAGGTAAGCTGCTAGAGGTAGCAGGAGCCACAGCTCTGCATATATCCGCCTATTACCTACCTGTGACTGGGATGGAGAAATACTTGGCAGTGCCGGGAACTCCTATCCCAGGAGATAAGGATGAGCCTGGCTTGTTTGCACCATTGGCCGGAGAATTTAAGAAAAATGTAAACATACCGGTGATTGCAGTTGGGAAAATCAATAGCCTGCAGCTAGCAGAGCAATTGGTAACAGAAAAGAAGTGTGATCTTGTGGCAATTGGCCGCCCCTTAGTGGCGGACCCTGAATTTATTAATAAAGTTTACAAAGGCCAAGAGATGGATCAGTGCTTATACTGCCGGGCCTGCATTAATGCTTTGGCTGCAGGGAAATCAATGGTCTGCAGGGTGAATAAAAGACTGCAGCATAGTAGTTAGTTTGAGACCATATTCAAGGAGGTTTTACGGTGGAATATGAAAAGTTAGTGGTGGAGAAGCAGGATGGCTTTATTGTAGCGGCATTGAATCATCCGCCTGTCAATGCTTTAGGGCAGGGAGTACTAAGAGATATTAACGACTTATTAGATAAATGTATAGATGACGATGAGGTCAAAGTAATCATATTTACAGGCACTGGGGAAAAGTTGTTTTCTGCTGGGGCTGATATTACAGAGTTTGCTAACATGCATGCTGGTGGGAAGCCGAAAATAAAGGGAACTGACGTTTTTGCTAAAATTGAGCAGTATCCTAAGCCAATTATAGCGGCCCTTCAAGGTAGTGCCTTTGGCGGTGGCTTTGAACTAGCATTATCCTGTCACCTGAGAGTTATGGCTAACCTAGCCAAACTAGGGCTGCCGGAGGTAAAGCTAGGGATTATTCCTGGCTGGGGCGGTACTCAGCGACTCCCACGATTAGTTGGCAAAACTAGAGCATTAGAGATGGCTCTCACTGGCGAACCCATAACTAGTGAAACAGCCTTTGAATATGGCGTAGTCAACAAGGTTGTTCAACAAGATGAGGTTATATCAGAGGCTAAAAAACTAGCGGCTAAGTTAGCGGCAGGGGCTCCTGTGGCCATGGCTCAGATATTAAAAGCTGTTAATGAAGGCATGGAAACTAACCTAGCACAGGGAATCGAAATTGAGGCTGCTGGCTCTGCTGTAGTTTTTGCCAGCGAAGATGCCAAAGAAGGGGCTATGGCCTTTGCTCAAAAGCGGCCCCCTAATTTTAAGGGCAAGTAGGTTATTTAGTTGTAGTTATGCTACAGATATTAAGGTATACCAAAATTTACTGGTATACCTTAATATTTCAGAGATAACTTAGAATGGTGCAAAACAACACCAGCTAAACCTTAAATTTGCAATATTCTAAAGTATCTTTTAAGTCAAAATATTTTGTAAATAGCACAGGCCAGCTTGGCATATATCTTGCATTATCTATATTAACATGCTTAAAGCAGGCTGAAAAGGAGGCAACATAATGTGTCAATTTTGTATGACCCATGGCTATGGCAAGGTTTGGTATAAAAATGCCCAAAACTATGCCAGGCAAATGTATAAGCTTAAGAAGGGCACTAAGGCTAAAAGAATGGAAAGGGATCCAGAAGGAGAAGCTGCACTGATTATTGCAGAAGCGGTAGAGGCTCGGGGCTTAGATCCGGAAAACTTTCCGCGATTGCGGCACATGGCAAGCAAGGCCAGTCAGGAAATGATTGCAGGACAAGTGGTAACATTAGAGGATGCTATGACCATGGTAGAGCTGGCGTCTCCCATAGCTTTGATGGGGTGTATCTGCCGTAAGATTTCTCGGGGACGGCTGGAGGACAACGAGGACTCATACACCTGCATGGGTTTAGGAATAGGAATGTTTAAGTGGGACCGCTGGCCTGAGCGCTATAAAGGCGGAGTGCAGTTTGTAACGGTGGAAGAGGCTAAGGAGTGGTTGACTAAGTGGAATAAAAAAGGAATGGTAGCTTCATTGATGACCCATGGTACCCCCTATATTGGTGGTCTCTGTATGTGTGACTATCCCGATTGCTTAGCAATTCGCTATCGATTAGACTATGGAATTAACCAAATGTTTAAAGGTGAGTATGTGGCTTACGTCAATTATGGCAACTGTACTGGATGTGGCAAATGCGTAGAACGATGTCAGTTTGGGGCGATTAAATTTGAGATAACGATGAATAAGACTAATATTGATCAAATGCGTTGTTTTGGATGTGGGGTTTGCCGGAATGTGTGTAAAAATGATGCTATCGTCATGCTGGATCGCAATACTTTACCTGGCTTAAAGGAGGTATGGTAGTATGGCAGCATTTGATTGGGAGGATCCTCGACCTATTCCTACCATAAAAATTGATTATGAGAAATGTACGGTGCCGCTAACCTGCAAAAAGTGTCTTGAGCTATGCCCTCAAGCGGTATTCGCTTTAAATACTTTGAAATATGTCAAGTTTGTAGAGACTGATATTAATGACCCTGGGGCCTATCGGGTAGTACCTAGGCACAGAGATAAGTGCAGCGGCTGTACCGATTGTGTAAATATATGCCCTCAAGATGCTATCACAGTTGAATTTAAGGAGGGAGCAAAATGAAGGAGCGGCTTTCTTATGATTTAAGCATGGAAATGTGCAGCCAGCTGGCAAAGGAGTTTGATATTGAGCTGGTGACAGATAAATTTGCCCAAGAGTTAAAGGGGACGAAGGAAGCAAAGGAATTGGCTCGAGAAATTTTTGCCTCTTATGGCAAAAAGCTGGCTAAAAGAACTTTGGAGCTGGGGCAAAAATACACTGATCAGACCTATGAGAACATGAAAGAGGTAGCAAAACAGGTACCCCGGGTAGCATTTCCTCACATTCCGCAGCGCTTTATTGAAATAGGCTATCTCAGCACTCACCCTTTTGAAACATTAGCAGTAGAGCAAAATAACCATTATGCTCTTATTTTTAAGATAGAAGATTGTGTTACCTATAATATCCTAGCAGAAAAGTGCGGAAAAGAGGTGGCAAGGGCTCTTCCTTGCCAAGAGGCTTGCATAGCCTTTAATAAAGGAATTTACGAAGGGGTAGATCTGCCGGCTAAGCTAGAAATAGGTGCAACCATGCCAAGGCAAGGCTATTGCCGTTTTATTGCTATCAATGAAAATCCTGAAAAAACTAGATAAAACAGAGGTAATAGTATTTAGCAAAAGGGATGGCACAAAAATTGCAATAAATTAAAATATCACACTATTTAGAAAAATGAAAATACATTTTAACTATATTATAAATTTAAAAGATTATAAGGAGGAGATTACAATAGTTGCAAGACCTTGGTTTAAGCATGTGGTAAAGGGAAACCCTACTGAGATCGAAATTCCAGAGATATCTTTGCCTCAGATGCTAAAAAAAACGGTGGCACAATTTAAAGATAATATTGCTATTAGCTTCTATGATAAGACATTTACCTATGGCCAGTTTTATCACATTGTGCAAAGGGTTGCCAGTGCATTTAATAAGCTAGGAGTAAAAAAAGGTGACCGAGTTGCCCTGATGCTGCCTAACTGTCCCCAATACCCTATTAGCTATTATGCTGCCCTTCAATGTGGTGCCATTGTAGTACAGGTGAATCCCATGTATAGGGCTAACGAATTGGTACATACCCTAAATGACTCAGGTACTAAATTAATTATTGCCTATGACAAGGTGATTCCAGTTATTGAAGCTATCAAAGATAAAACACCCCTTGAAACAGTCCTTTCCGTTTCCTTTGAAGACCCAACCTGCTCATTTAATAGTTTGTTACAGGATGTAGGAGACCAAATTCCTCAGGTTGACCTCAATCCAAAGGAGGATGTGGCAATATTGCAATATACTGGCGGCACTACTGGTCGGTCTAAGGGAGCAATGCTAACCCATTACAATGTGGTGGCCAATACTATGCAAAGTGCAGCTACTTCTCACGTCAACCTTACTTTTGGGGCCGAAAGAATTTTAACTATAGTTCCTCTATTTCATGTTTTAGGGATGACCGTAGGAATGAACATGGCGGTATACCTGGGCTCTAATTTGATTTTGCTGCCAAAGTTTGAGGTGGAGGAAGTATTGGAAGCAATTAAACGCCATAGACCTTCAAATTTTCCCGGTGTTCCAACTATGTATATAGCCTTGCTAAATCACCCTAAACTGCAAGAAGTTGATATGACCTGCTTTAGAACAATGACATGCGGTTCTGCCCCTCTGCCGGTAGAGGTCTTGAACCACTTCAATAGCAAATCAGGGGCCCAAATATCAGAAGGTTTTGGCCTTTCAGAGGCATCGCCTGTTACTCACCGAAATCCATGCAAGGGTCTCCAAAAACCTGGCAGTGTAGGGATACCTATACCAAATACAGATGCAAAAATTGTCGATATTGCTACTGGTATCCAGGAAATGCCAGTTAATGAGGTGGGGGAATTAGTAATTAAAGGCCCTCAGATAATGAAAGGCTACTGGCAAAAGCCTGAGGAGACAGCCAGCGCTATTCGAGATGGATGGCTATACACTGGAGACTTGGCTATGATGGATGAAGACGGCTTCTTTTTTATCGTGGGACGAAAGAAGGAATTGATTATTGCCAGTGGGTTTAATGTTTATCCAGTGGAGGTTGAAGAGGTACTATACACTTATCCAAAGGTATTAGAGGCAGCGGTTATAGGTGTACCCCATCCCTATCGAGGCGAGACAGTAAAAGCTTATATTGTGCTCAAAGACGGTGAAGAAGCCACTGCGGAAGAAATTATTGCATTTTGCAAAAAGCATTTAGCTACTTTTAAAGTTCCAGAGCTAATTGAGTTTAGGCAGGAGATGCCTAAATCAACCGTAGGAAAAATCCTTAAAAAAGTGCTTAAGGAACAACTGGAGGAAAACCAAATAAGTTAGGCTTGACAGTATAACTTGTAAAATTTTTGATTATTAGGAGGGACAGTATGGAGTTATTTCTGCAGCAATTCTTAAACGGTCTCACTGTTGGGAGCGTATATAGCTTAGTAGCCTTAGGCTTAACGTTGGTTTATGGTATTTTACATATACCCAATTTCTCCCATGGGGCATTATACATGGTGGGGGGCTATGTAACATTAATGGTAATGGATACAATTGGTGCCCATTATTGGGTAGGAGTTGGGGCATCAATGTTGGTTGTAGCAATGCTAGCTATAATATCCGAAAGACTGGTTTTTTACCCTTTACGAAACGCCCCTGCTATTCATGATAAAATTGCAGCCATAGGCATACTTTTATTCCTAGAAGCTTTAATCCAAGCCCTTTATGGAGCAGATTTTAAGAGAATGGTATCGCCTTATGGAGATGTTATTCAAGTCTTTGGAGTTACCTTTACTACCCAGAGATTGCTGGTTATTATTGCAGCAGTTGTGTTAATGATAGTTCTTAATTGGTTCTTAAATAAGACAATTATCGGTAAAACCATTATTGCTATGGCCCAGGATCGGGAGGGAGCATTCCTAATGGGGATTAATGCCAATATGGTAGCTATGATGACATTTGCTATTTCCGGAGCCTTGGCAGCTGCAGCAGCTTCCCTCGCCTCTCCAATTAATCTTGTGTTTCCAGGGATGGGCCATTTAGTAATCATGAAAGCTTTTGTAATTATAATTATAGGGGGAATGGGCAGTATACCAGGGGCTATTATCGGCGGTTATATCCTTGGAATCACCGAAAGTATGGGAGCAACCTATATCTCAGGAGATTATAAAGATCTAATAGCCTTCTTATTGCTAGTAATAATTTTAACTGTTAAACCTACCGGATTGTTTGAAAAGGGGGTTCATTAATGACGTCACTATTTAATGAGCGAAATGGAGTCATCCTAGCCTTTATCGTTGCTCTTGTATTTCCGTTAATATCAAACAATAACTATCATTTGTATATCATATCCTTAGCATTTATCTGGGCTATCGGCGTCTATGGGCTAAATATGATTGGTGGTTTTACCGGTCAGCTATCTTTAGCTCATGCAGGATTTTTTGCTATAGGAGCCTACGGTGTTGGTTTGTTGACGGTAGATTATGGTATGAATTTCTGGTTGGCTCTTGTTTTAGCATTAATTATTACGGTGGTCATAGGGTTCTTAATTGGCTTAATTGCCCTCCGAACTAAAGAACACTTTTTTGCCATCTATACATTATGTGTGGGATATATTATTTACTTAGTCATATATAAAACTGATGCCATAACCCATGGAGTGCGGGGGGTTATTGGCATTCCAAATCCAACAGCCATAGGGCCAATAAGCTTTATTTCACCTATTGCCAAGTATTACTTAATGTTATTTTTCTTAGTGGTAACCATTTTTGCAGTAAAAAGAATTATTCATTCTTTAGTAGGTCGTACTTTTATTGCTATTCGAAACAGCGAAGAGCTAGCTCAAGCCATCGGTATATCTACCATGAGAAATAAGCTGATTTCCTTTGTTATATCTACATTTTTTGCTGGACTAGGCGGTGGATTATATGCATCCTTTGTGAGATTTCTTGGCCCAGAGCTGGCATATATCAGCATTACCTTTGAAATGCTAACTTTCTTGCTAGTAGGGGGGATTGGCAGCCTAGCAGGACCTATCATCGGTACATTGCTGGTTACAATAATAACTCAGTCACTGCAGTTTTTGCAGGACTACCGGATGATCATCTATGGACCAATCTTGATCTTCATTATTGTATTCTACCCTTGGGGCATTGCTGGAAAATATCAGGAATGGAAAATGCATCGGGAGATAGAAAAGCTTAAGAAAGAGCAAATAGAACTAATGCAGAAGCAAGCGCAACAAGGAGGTGTACCTAATGTTAAAGGTTGAGAAGCTGACTAAAAGATTTGGAGGATTAACGGCAGTTAACAGAGTAGACTTGACGGTGGAGGAAGGTAAAATTACTGCCATAATTGGACCAAATGGAGCGGGAAAAACAACTTTCTTCAACTTGATTAGTGGTTTTCATACTCCTACTTCCGGAAAGATAACTTTTAATAACCAAGATATCACAACATTACCCCCCGATGAGATTGCCAAAATAGGAATTGCCAGGACCTTTCAAACAACCCACCTGTTTGTCAAGTCTACAGTAATAGACAATGTCATTATTGGCAATCGGCTTCGCACCAAATCAGGCTTATGGGATGCTATTTTCCGCACAAAACTAATGAAAAATGAAGAGAAAAAATGCATGGAAAAGGCGTTGGAGGTGCTGGACTTTGTGGGCCTTACCCATTTAGCGAAAATGCCAGTGGGTGGTATATCCCAGGAAGCCCAAAAGAAAGTGGCCTTTGCCTTAGCTTTGGCTACTGAACCCAAGATGCTGCTGTTAGATGAGCCTGCAGCTGGAGTAAACCCTGAAGAAACAGAAGGCTTGGCAGAAATTATTCAAAAGATGGTAGCTAAGGGCTTAACAATTTGCTTAATAGAACACAAGATGAAGATGATTATGAATCTAGCGGATAAAATAATGGTGTTAAATCATGGCTCGAAGATTGCTGAAGGTACACCTAGTGAAATTAAAAATAATCAGGCTGTAATAGAGGCTTATCTTGGGGGGAACGCCAGTGCTAAAGCTATCTAACGTTGCGGTGAATTATGGAAAATTTCAAGCCCTTAATGGCATCGATATGGAAGTAAATGAAGGAGAGCTGGTAGTTTTACTAGGCTCCAACGGAGCCGGCAAGAGCACGATTTTCAGGACTATAAGCGGTTTAAATAAGCCTTCAAACGGTGAGATTTTGTTTAATGACCAGAAAATAAGCGGCTGGTCACCAGATAAAGTAGTTCGGGAAGGGATTATCCATTGTCCTGAGGGAAGAAAGCTATTTCCTAGAATGACAATTTTAGAAAACCTGATTTTAGGCGGATATGTTATCAGACATAAGAAAAATGAAGTTAATAGAAATATCGAAAAGGTGTTAGAGTTATTTCCAATTTTAAGGGAAAAAATTCATGATAAGGCAGGCTCCATGAGCGGGGGACAGCAGCAAATGTTGGCTATTGGTAGGGCTTTAATGGCTAACCCCAAGGTTTTTATGCTAGATGAGCCATCCTTAGGATTAGCACCCCTATTAGTGGAGCAAATGTTTGAGATAATTCAACAAATAAATAAAGCTGGCACTACAGTCTTATTGGCTGAGCAAAACTCTAATGCCGCGCTACAAATTGCAGACCGGGGCTATGTTATTGAAACAGGCAAGATAGTAATTAAAGGCACCAGTCAGGAGCTTTTAGAAAACACACAAATTAAAGAAGCTTATCTAGGAGCCTGAAAAAACCAATGATTTTATATAAAAGATTTATGGATAAAGGAGGTGAGTTGTTTAGAGTCTGTCTGACTAGTGAGGAGTAGCAGAAAAATTATATTGAGAGAGGGAGAGAATGAATGAGGAAATTTAATAAATATGTATTGTTTGTTTTAGTTTTATTGATGGCAACTGCCCTTGTGGCATGCGGTGGCAACACAGACTCTCAGCCAGCTCCAAGTGGAGACAATTCTGGTGGAACAAAAGCACCTATTACAGTAAATATTGGGTACAGTGGCCCACTAAGTGGTCCAGCAGCTTTTTATGGCGAAAAGACTCTTGCAGGATTAGAGATGGCTATAAACGAGATTAACGATGACGGTGGCTTTGAGATAGATGGTCAGCCTTATAACTTAAACTTAGTTTCATTAGACGACCAATATATGCCAAATAATACTGGAGCAAATGCCCAAAGATTAGTGCAAGAGCATGAGACTCCTATAGTGTTTATTCCTCATAGTGGTGGTATCTTTGCAGCTCAAACATCAAATGTTGAAAATAATATGCTTATTGCAGCATATACCAGCGAGCCTGCTTTAGTAGAAATAGGAAACCCTCTAACAATGCAGATTCCAAATCCTTATAGCGGCTATCTTCCTCCTTTTGTAAAGTATGGGATGGAAAAGCATGGGAAAAAAGCTGCTACTTTGGCAACAGCTACTCAGTATGGTAAGGACTGGACAGAGTTATTCGTAGAAGAATGGGAAGCTCAAGGGGGAGAAATTGTTTTCCCCGGCAGCATTGACTTCAATAAGGATACTGATTTCTTTACAATTGTGACAAATGCATTGAAGGAAAAACCTGATGTGCTATTTATCGGTGGTGCATCTCCCCAGGCTGCGATGGTGGCAAAGCAAGCTCGAGAGCTTGGCTTTAAAGGTGGATTTATTATTATCGATCAGGCTAAAATGGATGAGATGGTAGACGTATTAGGCAGCTGGGATGCACTTGAAGGTTCTGTAGGGGTTGTTCCGCTTCAGTTCTCCGACTTCCCAGGCACTGCTAGATTCCTTGACTTATTTGGTTCCCTTTATGGTGAAGTGCCAGGCTCAGAAGCTGGATATCACTATGTTTCTACGTTTATCTTAGTTGAGGCTATGAAGGCAGCAGGTACAGTATCTGATGCTAAGGCTATTAGAGATGCTTTACCTCAAGCTATTAAGAACCTTCCTGACCAATATAAGGTATACGATATTCTAGAAATAAGAGATGATGGAGGCTTCCGCATCGAATACAGATTAGGTGTGGTAGAAAACGGTGAATTTAAAGCTTTAGGTGAGTTTCACTAAAAAATAACTTAGTTCATTCGGAGGGTGAGTCAGCTCCCCTCCGAATTTTTACATAAAGTTATTATGCAACAAGGAGGTATTTTAGATAATGAACGTTTTTGATTTATTTGATTTAACTGGTAGAGTGGCTTTAATAACTGGTGGTGGCAGGGGCTTAGGGAGGCAAATGGCTGAGGCCTTTGCAGATGCGGGCTGTGATATTGTTGTTTGTTCCAGAAAGCTTGAGCAGTGCGAGGAAACAGCAAAGGCCTTAAGACAAAAAGGAATAAAGGCTAAAGCCTATGCTTGTGACGTAACTAAAAAAGAAGATGTTGATAAGGTGGTAGATCAAGTAATAGCGGAATTTGGCAAGATAGATATTCTTGTTAATAATAGCGGTGCTTCCTGGGGAATGGATGTAGAGGAAATGCCCTTAGAGGCGTGGCAAAAGGTGATGGATGTAAATGTAACAGGTATCTTTCTAATGTCTCAGAAGGTTGGTAAGTTCATGATTAAGCAAAAATATGGTAAGATCATTAATATTGGCTCTATAGCTGGGATTAAGGCTAGCGCTCCTGAAGTGCTTAATGCTATCGGCTATAGTACTAGCAAAGCAGCGGCAAATCACTTTACCAGGGAATTGGCTATGAAGTGGGCCCGTCATGGGATATATGTCAATGCAATTGCTCCAGGCTTTTTCCCCACCAAAATGACCAAGGGAGTTCTGGAAAAAGCGGAAGAAAAGATTGTGTCCCAAATCCCTTTAAGGCGCATTGGGGATGAAAACGGATTAAAGGGTGCTGCTCTATTTTTAGCTTCTCAAGCTAGTGATTTTGTGACAGGGCAGGTGTTGGCGGTTGATGGAGGAAGCTCTTTATAGTTATTCCTTATAAAAAATAATCTA
>JAWSUQ010000042.1:0-11724 GCA_033549265.1 Bacillota bacterium | reverse complement strand
GCGCTTTGCCGCTTTTCGTGCGCCTGCTTTTCGGTTTGACAAACGGATCAGCCGATGGTGGTTTATTGCTGTTTTGACTGTTTCTATTGACGCGCGCTTCTAACTCCTGAACTCTGCTTTCTAAATGTGATAGTTGAGCACTCTGCTTGAGGCTGTTTTCCATTATCGAAAGAAGAAGTTTGTAGGTTGCCTCAGGCCCGGCACTGTAGACAAGCAAAAAGTCGTCATATCTCATCTGAGCAGGCCCCCATAAAGCAAGGTAAAGACAATGGCAACTTTATGTTGTTTGTCGATCTCATATTTCCCATGCTTTAATAATGCCATGGATTACAATATTTGTACAGACATATATTGGTATTTTAGAGATTTATTCTGTTTTCAAAGAACTGTGTGGCTTTCTATCTCACTGAGGGTGAGTGGTTACAAAATAATTAAATCAAGCTCGAATTTTTAATAAAAAAAATATTGTGGTAAGACAGGAATATTAAAATATGTGTAGAAGGTTAATACTAATCTAATATTTGCGAATGATTAATATGGGAGAAATCTCTTTTTTGGATACCGAAGGGGCAACTTTCTACCTAGCAAGTGGAAGGGAAACTCTCAGGTTAATGGACCATATTATGACGCAACCCTGGAGAGTGTTCATCCAAGGAATCACCAAAGGGGCAATGCTTCTTACTCTGTTTAAGAAGTAATCTCTCAGGTATAAAGGACAGGGACATTGCAAACGTTATTTGTAGTGTCCTTTATTGCATAGAAGTACGATTCAAAAATACGTTGAGATCAATAATTGCTATTTTAAAGATCTTGTAGGCTAGCATTTCCTAAGGCATCGACTTTAAAATGGAAGGCAAGCCGTTGATATTAATATCGAAATAATAGTGTATTGCTGCTTTGAAGATTATAAATTTACTTATATTGTCTATCCGTAAAACATTGAAATTATTTTTACTTATTTAATTATCGAGTTCGTTATTATGTCAGAGAGTCATTTGTTCTGACAAAAGAGTTTGCCTCCGTTGTGGAGATAATAATTGACAACTTGTTCGATACTATTATTCTCGATACGGAGAAGGGATCCTGCAAAACAAGGCCAGCCTTACCTTGATATGATGGGTTTTCGTAGGGGGTTAATCGAATATTATAAATGAGGAGATGATGGTTGTGGATTATAAAAAGTATCTTGAAGATGTACCAAGTGGTTTGAGAGATATAAACATATTTCAAACTGCCGGTACTAAAGCTTTAGGAAAACTATCAATAGGTTTTGGATTAGCCTGTCAGGTTGGAACTGAGGCAATAAAATTTGGCAAAGGTAAAGTTTTACTAGTAACCGATCAAAATATAATGAATGAAGGGTTGCATAAAATTATATTAGAGTCGTTAGATAATAATAAATTGGAAGTAGAAATATTTTCTAACGTCGAAGCAGAGCCCAAAGTTGACACTGCACAAAAGATACAGGAGTTGGCAAGGATAAATAACTTTTTTTTAGTAGTTGGTATTGGTGGTGGTAGTGTATTAGATATCGCGAAGATAGCATCTATTGCAGCAAACAATCCAGAAGATATATTAGAGTATATGCATGGTAAACCGATTACTAATGAAGGCTTGCCATGCATATTATTACCAACTACAGCAGGTACTGGAAGTGAAGTAAGTGCATTCGTTGTTCTCAGCGAAGAAGATCGTAAGCTTTTTATATCAAATCCTTTGATTTATCCAACGATTGCTTTAGTTGATCCTTTACTGACAATGACAATGCCACCAAAAGTTACAGCTTATACTGGGTTAGATGCATTATCTCATGGCATTGAGGGTATGATATCAAAGCCTTCACCTTTGGTAGAAGTTTTTTCTAATAAATGTGTTGAGCTTGTCTTTAAAAATTTAAGAAGAGCATTTGAAAAGAGCGAGGACTTTGAAGCAAGATATAATATGTCTTTGGCGGCTGTATTAGGGATGATGGCTTATTCTCAAGGAGGGGGATTATATGCCCACAGCTTTTCTTATATTTTAACAGAAAAAATTGGATTGCCTCATGGACTTGGATGTGGGATAACATTACCCTACACTTTAATTTACAACTATGAATATATTAAACCTATTCTTAATGGTTATTCAAATCAAACAGGTTTTGCAGGAGGAAAAGAGATAATAACCAATTTAATTGTACTATTGCAAGAGTTGGAAATACCTTCTAGTTTTAAAGCTCTTGGAGTGACAGAGGAAATGTTGCCTGATTATGCCAGAGACTTGATTGATAAATATCATCGGGCAAGAAATCCTAGGCCAATGAACTTAGTTGAAGCTAACGATTTTGTTAAACGAATATGGAATGGGTGTTATGAGTGCTAATGTAAGAAGTAATAGTTTACAACAAGGGGATTGAAAATTATGAGGAAGATTAAACATTTTTGATAATAGCAAGGTTGTAAAAGATCAGACTAAAGGAGGTGATGGATATATTATAAATGAAAGTATGTGACCTTTTACGGATTTTAAATAAAACGGAGGTAAACGGTATGAAAAATCTTAAAGTATATTTACTATTATTTTTATTTGCCATATTAGTTAGTATTAGCGGATTAGGTTGTGCTGATACACCAGATGTTGATACACCAGAAGTTGTAGATGAAGTTGTTGAAAAGGTAATAAAAATTGGATATACGGCTCCTTTTACTGGTGCTGCAGCAGAATTTGGTATTAATGGTTGGCGGGGAATAGAAATAGCATTAGATGAAATAAACGAAGAAGGAATTGTTATCAATGGAGAAAAACATGTGATTGAAATAATTAGATACGACGATCTTTGCGTTCCTTCTGATGGAGTGGCAGCTGTTAACAAGATGATATTTGAAGACGAAGTTGTTGCATTTTTGGGAAGCCATTGTAGTTCAGTTTGTATGGCAATTGCTGAGTTGGCAGATCAATATGAAATTCCAGGTTTAACAATTGAGTGTGCTGCAGAAGGGGTTACTAAGCCTGGCCATGAGTATTATTTTAGAATGCTTCCCGATATGGGGTTAGTAGCACCTTTAACTGCCAAAGAAATCTTCGATTTGCTTGAAATAAAAACTATTTCCTTTTTAGGTGTTAATGATGATTACGGAAAATCATGGGTTGAAGGTCATGAAGAAGCTTTCGCAGAATTGGGAGTAGAAACCCTTTCTAAAGACTATTTTGAACGAGGCAGTACGGATTATACAATTCTTTTATCAAAAATTAAAGGTTTAAACCCAGATATGGTTGGGTATGTAGGAGTTACACCTGAAGGGGGCATGATTATCCAGCAGGCCAGGGAGCTAGGCTTAATACCTGAGATTAAGTTCTTTGGAGCTGCAGAATTTTCTACTTATGAAATGTTAGAGCTTATAGGCGCGGAAGCGTTAGAGGGAACATATGCACTTTCTTTGACTACTTTCCCTCCAGATTTTACTCAGAAAATAAGAGATCGATATAATGCTCCACTTCATTATGCTAGTATATTTGGTTATGATGCCCTTTATGTTGTAGCGGATGCTATTGAAAGGGCGCAGTCTTTAGACCCCCCAACGATAAGAGATTATCTAAAAGAAGGAACCTATGATACTCTCGCAGGTTTTACCGAGTTTAGGGATTTTGATGGATATACCAACCAAGGTGTATATTCTCCGTACATTGTTGAATGGGTAGATGGCGAAATGAAATTTTATTAAAAACTATTAGTATGGCAGACGTAAAGGATTTTCTACGTCTGCCATACTAGATTTTATGAAAAGGGGAAATAATAATGGAATACTATATTCTCAATGGACTAGTTTTAGGCGGCATTTATGCATTAATTGCTCTAGGCCTAAATATCATATGGAGCATTACTCATATACCGGATTTTAGTCAAGGAGGAATATATGTTATAGGAGCATATGTGGCTTATTTTGTTATAACACTTGCCAACTTGCATTGGTTGTTAGCAATATTAATTGCAACCCTAACAGGAGCGTGCTTATCTTTTCTTATAGAAAAATTCTTATATAAGCGTTGGCGCGGACAAGTTAGAACTCAATTGCTATGCGCGATTGCTCTTTTTTTCCTCATTGCAAACTTAGCAATACTATTCTGGACACCTAAAGCAAAAAATTTAGCACATTATGTTAATGGTATGAGCGAAATTTTTGGTGTGGCAATATCATACCAACGATTGTTCATCATTGCTGTGGTTGTTTTGATGTCGATAGCATTAATAGTTTTTATGCGATCTACAAAATTTGGAAAGGCAGTAAGAGCAGCAGCTCAAGATTTAGAGGCAGCACCCTGGATGGGCATAGATGTTAATCAAATATATTCAATATTATTTATTATCGGCGGTTCGTTGTCTGCTATGGCTGGTGCGTTAATAGCTCCATTATTTGCAGTTTACCCAATGATGGGTGATTTGCCGTTAATGAAGGCCTTAATAGTGGTTATTTTAGGTGGTTTTGGAAGTATTACAGGTACCTTATTTGCGGGTTTTGGTGTGGGTATACTTGAAAGTTTCGGAGCCGCATATATCTCTGCGGAATATCAACATGGATATCCCTTTATTATTCTGATAATCGTATTATTGATCAGACCTCAAGGTCTATTCGGCGTAAAAGGATATTAGGGAGGTACAAAAATGAATCTAGAAAATAAAAATTTGCATAATATAATAAAAAATAATTTAAAGCTAATAGGGGCATGCTTGCTTGTAATTGCTTCTATATTTCTTATTGGGTTACCTTACCTAGTATCTTTATACGTTGTTTATATATTTACGTTGATTATAATCTATGGAATTCTTGCTGCTAGTTATGATATTTTACTAGGTTATACCGGTCAGCTTTCTTTTGCGCATGGTGCCTCTTTTGGTCTGGGTGCATATGTATCAGCACTATTAACACTTGAAGCAGGATTATCATTTTGGGTTACTTTTCCATTAGTTTTTTTTATTACTATGGCAGTAGCAGCTATTATCGGTGCGCCAACTCTTAGGTTGAAAGGTTCATACTTTGCAGTTACAACCTTTTTCCTCGCACATTTAGTATATCTTATATTCCTAAATACAGAAAAATATACTGGTGGTTCTTTAGGTTTGCGTGGAATTCAGCCTCCGGAAGGTTTTTTATCATTTGACTTTTCTAACAAGATAACCTCTTATTATTTCGCGTTAATATTTGGTGCCATCTTAATTATACTCATTTATCAATTGGTTAATAAAAGTGAAATTGGAAAAAGGTTCGTTGCTATTCGGGAAGATGAAGATTTAGCTGAATCTCTAGGTGTTAACACGTCTCTCTATAAGACTTTATCTTTCAGTTTAAGTTCAGCTATTGCTGGTCTATGTGGATCTTTCTTTGCGCATTGGTTTTTACTGTTACATCCTTCTCAATTTAGTTGGTTTACTTCTGAAATGATAGTTATTATGACAATAGTTGGAGGACTCGGAACGTTATTTGGCCCCATACTGGGGGCTGCTGTGATAACTGGATTATTGGAACTAATGAGATTTGCACCTGAACTAAGATTTATTTTTTGGGCTGTTATCTTAATAGCTATATTAATAGTTGAGCCAAAGGGAATAATGGGCATACTAAAAAGAATTATCCCTTCAAATAAATTATTGTAACCGTTAATAATTAGGAGGTCTTGAAAAATGACGGTAGCTTTAGAAGTAGCAGAAATATATAAGAATTTTGGTGGGCTAACCGCAGTTAATAATGTAAGCTTTAAAATAGAATCTGGAAGTATAACTGGGATAATTGGGCCTAATGGTGCGGGTAAAACAACTACTTTTAATACAATAGCAGGCGTATGTCGCCCTTCTTCTGGCAAAATATATTTTGAAGGAGATAGAATTGATGGTCGCAAACCTTCCTTTATATGTAAAAAAGGCATAGCGAGAACATTTCAAGTAGTCCGTGTTTTTCGAGAAATTACGGTTTATGAGCATATTGTAATGGGTGCCGTTGCTGGAAAATCCGTTTTTTCATCAAGATCTTACAATGATGAAGGTATTACTGAAATATTAGAACTAACTGGGTTCGCAAGCGTAAAAGATCACTTGACGGGCAATTTAACGTCAACTAGACAGAAACAGCTTGGGTTAGCTACTGCTCTAGCTACTAACCCCAAAATAATACTTTTAGATGAATTAATGGCTGGATTAAATGATAAAGAAATTGAAGAGTGCTTATCGTTATTAAGAAAGATTAATGAGGAAATGGGAATCACTCTGATTGTTATTGAGCATGTAATGAAAGCTGTGATGAGTTTGTGTGAAAAAATAATTGTTATGGATACGGGTAAAGTTATTGCAGAAGGCACTCCAAGTGAAATTGCAAATAATGAATTAGTTATAAATGCATATCTTGGGAAGGAGAAACCAGTATGCTTGAGCTAATTAAAATTTCTGCGGGCTATAAAGGAATACAAATTCTATGGGATATAAATCTGCAGGTTAAGCAAGGTGAAGTTGTTGCTTTAATTGGTGCAAATGGAGCAGGAAAAAGCACTATTTTAAAGACCATTACTGGTTCGATAAAGCCATTTACTGGGCAGATTATTTTTAAAGATGAAAACATTGAAGGCCTCGATGCAAATAAAGTTGTAAAAAAAGGTTTAGTTTATATTCCTGAAGGACGCAGGGTATTCCCTTATTTATCAGTGAAAGAGAACCTGGAACTTGGTGGCTATATAATTGATAAAAAAACAGATTTGCTTGAACAACTAAGTAATACTTATCGTTTATTTCCAAGGCTTAATGAAAGGCAAAAACAACTTGCCGGAACATTAAGTGGTGGAGAACAGCAAATGTTAGTAATCGGAAGAGCTCTTATGTCTAAACCCGATCTACTCATGATTGATGAGCCTTCTTTAGGCTTACAACCAACGATTGTTTCTGACGTATACGATGTAATTAGCAAGCTTAATGAACAAGGCATTACAATTTTGCTAGTTGAACAAAGTATATCTAGAAGCATTGAAATTGCTCATCGTGCTTATGTTTTAGAAAATGGTAAAATTGTGATAAGTGGAAGCTGCAAATCTCTAGCTGATAACAAGATGGTAAAGGAAGCATATTTAGGTATGTGATTAACTTTGTAATTAATCAATCATATGCTAACAAAACGATAAATATTAATATTTTCCAAACGAATGGGGAAGTACTACCCGTTTATAAGTGTAAAATCAGGAAATGAGGTTGACTGACTTATAACCACTAACCTCTGGGGAAGAAGCTGAAGAGCAGTAAAGTGGCGGAATGGGGCGAGGTAATCATGAGGCCAAGTAATAGCAGAAGAGGGAAGAGCCCGTATTGCTTTCGCAATTTCTCCAACAAGATGAAAGGTGGGATGAGATGAGAAGACATCCGTAACTTGTAAAGTTTGAGAAAAGATTATACATTAAGGAAAGTTCTTAAACCGAAGTGCGGTTCAGTGTAGCCCTTTTTATATATGCAAATAAAATGTAATCGAAAAGACCTAAAAACTGGACAAAAAAAAGAACAATGCATTTATCGTAATGTAATTTTATAATACTTTTAGATTTGGAGGATTTCTAATGCTGATTACTGTATGTGGATGTGGAAACGCAGGTATTGCACAGGCAGCAGACATTGCATTACTTGGATTTGATGTTAATTTATTTGAGATGGCAGATTTTGAAAATAACTTAACGGTAATCAAAGAAAAAAAAGGTATTACCTTAAGTGGAAAAACACTTTCTGGTCAAACTGGGTTCGCTAAATTGCACAAGGTCACCTCTAATGCTGAAGAAGCGGTAAAAGGGGTGGATTTGATTATTCTTGCAGTACCAGCACAAAATCATAATAATGTTATGGAGCATATTTTACCTCATTTAACTCCTGGTCAAATAGTTCTAGTTAGTACAGGCTACTGGGCTTCGCTCAGGTTAAATAAACTATTGGTAGAACAAGGTTTGCAAAATAAAATTATGATTGTTGAACTAAATATTTTCCCATATTTAAGCGCCAAAATAGGACCGGCTAAAGCCCACATATATAACTATAAAAGGCTTATGAAGGTATCAACATTTCCTGCAACTAAAAATGATTCAGTATATAAAATTGTTAAGCAAATATATCCTCAAACTATTCTATCGAAGAACGTTTTGGATAATAATATATATCCTGGCAACCAATCTTTGCATCCTCAAATTACATTGCCCAATGTTGTCTTGTTCTTTGAAAAAGCGAAAGAGTTTAGGTTTTATAATGAACTTTCTTTGGCTACAGCAAAACTTGCTGATGCTTTTGATTTAGAAAGGCTAAAGGTGGCAAATCATTATGATTGTGACACAACTGATTACGTAACAGCTTTTAAGAAAATGTATGAATATTCTGGGGAGAATCTTTATGAATTGTTTTCAAATACAGAACACAGTGAAAGATGGGGAAGAGTAGAAGGTATATACAGAGTGCTAATTGAGGATCTTTGTTATTCCTTATTTCCTATCGAACAACTAGCAAAAGCTGCTGATATAAGTGTTCCTATTACATCTTCAATGATCGATTTATTTAAAGTATTTACAGGTTACGATTATCGTTCTAATGGGATTACATTAAAAGATTTAGGTATTGAAGGTTTCAAAACGGAACAAATATTAAAATATGTTAACCAGGGCAATGTGAGTTGAAATATGTGCCTAGTACAATAGCCGTTAAATTGATCGACCCAAAAAAAATAATATAAATCCAATCGTAACATGGCTGTCAAGAACCTTCAATAGTTATGCATGTGACAGGACAGGCAATGATGAAAGGACAATAAGTTTCGAGGGTGGCGAAAATTGGCCTACTGGAGGCAGAATCGAAGTCCGGGCGTCTCAAATGTTAACGGAACATGGTATTTTTTAAAGAACGAAATCAGACGCTTGCTTGTTAATCAAAGTGATGGACACCCGGAAAGGAGGGAGCTGTTTAAAAACAGCACAATTCTTCCTCACATAAGTTCCACTGCGGTTGGGACAAGCTAATTAAGGACGGTGTATTTATAACCATAGGTAAATAAAAATTATAAGGATTGGGAGGCTTCAAAAATGAAGATAGTATGCCTGGGAGCAGTTGGAGCAATGGGTATATCGGCATCAAGGGATTTGATCAAATATGATGACTTCACAGAAATTGTACTAGCGGATTACAATACAGAAAAGATGGAACTTCTTGCTAAAGAACTAAATGACCCTCGCATTAAGGTTAAAAAATTTGATGCCACTGACATAAATAGCGTTCGTAAAGTGCTAAGCGGCGCTGATGTTTTCTTGAATTCTTTACCGTTTGATTTTCATGATAATGTTTTTGAAGCAGCTATCGAACTATCTGTATCTGGGGCTGATCTTGGTTCCTTCCCTAGTCCCGAACAAGAAAAGAGAATTGCACAAGCACAAATAACTATTGTTAGTGGAATGGGCGCTACACCTGGTATTACTAGCTGTATGGTTCGCCATTTAACAGAAAAAATGCAAGAAGTTGATGATATAGAGATAAGTTTCGGCGCATGGAGAGGCGTAGCCATGTCCCCAGGTTTATTAGATACGTGTATATGGGAATTGCATCCAGACACACCAGAGCGTTGTTATTATGATAACGGGAATTATGTGCGAACACCTCCATTTGGAGAGGCAAAGCTAGTTGATTTCCCTGAGCCAATAGGACCACAGACTGTGTATGTTATGTCTCATCCCGAGGCTATCACAATACCAAAAACCATTCAAGCTAAAAGGGTTTTTCTGCGTGGAACGTGGCCACCTGAGGTAATGGAATTGTTTCGTTGGCTTCTGCATTATGAATTCCTGACTGCAGAACCTGTGGTGATTGGAGGTTCGGAGGTTAAGCCTCTTGATGTGATTAGGGCCCATCTTGTCAGGTTGCCACTTGCTCAAACTTATCCTAGGCACCATTATGCACTCCATGTTCAAGTGACGGGGATTGAGTCAGATACGAAAGTAACAAAGCAGATGGTTGCAACGCATCCTATAATGGAAGAATGGGGAGGAGAAGAAGTCTATGGTAAGTTTGTAGGTATTCCTCTTTCTGTATGCGGGCAGATGCTAGCTGTTAAGCTATTGCCTAATAATTTGGGGTTTGTTGCACCTGAAGCAATCATCCCGCCACTGGCTATGTTTGAGGAACTTAAAAAGCGCGGATTCATATTTAGCGGTGACATTTTAGAACAAATAAAAGTATAAGCGATATCACATTAGTTGATGTCCGATAATTAAATGTTTGACCTTACCCCGTTAGAACAGGTACGGTAAATGGCAAGATATCGCTTAAATGCTTTAATTACTGAAACTGGGCTGCTCTTTGAAAACATAACTCAAACTCTACCGGTGACATGTAACCCAGCGATGAACGCAGCTTGACACAATTGTACAGCACCTCAATATACTCAAGGATTGACAGGCGCACTTCTGAGCGGGTTTTTAAACGAGTGCCGTACATAAGCTCTTGCTATAAGTTCCAAAGAATGATTCGATGCATGCATTGTCATAATAGTTACCTTTACTGCAAATGCTGCCTCTGATGTCAGAATCCTTTAAAGCCCGCTAGTAATCAAAGTTGGCGTATTGCTGCCCTGGTCCGAAGTTGGATGAGCCTAAGCATAGGTATGTTTCTTCTCACCGTCTACTTTAAGGCTTTTAGAATTATCTCACGGATCATCGTTTTATCCATGGCCTAGCAGACCACTTCACGGTTAAACAGTTCAATAATAGCTGTCAAGAGAGCTAGCTTTCACCGGTAGGGATATAAGTGAAAATGGCAAACCAGACCTAGTTTGCCTATCGGTATTATAGTTCTGCTTTAAATGATTCCTTGCTACCGAGAAACTGTGTACTGCATTGTAAAATGGACAGTATGAGATTAGAAAGTGAGAATAGAGATCAAAGAGTAAAGCTGGAATTATTAAAAAAGTTCCGGGCCTTATTGAAGAAAGCCTGTGTGGAGTTTTAATCTCTTAAAGCAAATCAAGCTCACTACAACATCAAGGAGGCCTGTAAAGCGTACGGTACCTCGGATGCTATTTTTTATAATTTGGGTAAGCGTTTAGACGTCGAAACAGTCCAAGCAATATTAACTGACTGCAATAACATTTAACACTTTTAGGGCAATCTTAGGTTAGTTAATGTAGCGGGGATAATAAGCCTGTACACCTGCATTGCAGGCTAAACTAATGGTTAAAAAACTTACTTACGTTATGACATGAAAACGGAGGGTGGACAGTTTCACGATCGCATTACGGCGCATTCAGCAAGCTATATTAATTCGGGTAAATTTGAGTTTTTAAAAGAGCACTATAGATTGTTATTCAAAATAATCGTTACTGCTCGTATGCCCAGCTAAGGCTGGGACGTTCAGCGGGATTTTAAACCCGCCGGGATAAAAGTCAGAACCTGTAACTTGGGCAGCAGCGTTTAGGGAAACTGAGCCGCTGAAGTCTGCCGACAAAGCTGCCGTGAGGGTAGTGAGTGAGTTGCCGGGCCGTAACGCAAGTGAACACAGAGGTAGCCTCGAAAACATGAATACTGAAGGCCGAACTTTTGAGTAGTGGGTGAAGGCAGCATGAAGCAGGTGAAAGCTGACTGATACGCCTGATTCGCTTCAGCGGGGTGTTAGTGACGGCACGGTAGCACAGGATGTCCTAAGCAACTGGGGAAGCCCTATCTGCTCCGGACTGGAAACAGCGGAAGCAAGGTAAGCCC
>JAWSUQ010000041.1:0-11750 GCA_033549265.1 Bacillota bacterium | reverse complement strand
TTCAATTGCTTCCTTGGGAGGTTTGAATTCAAGTGAAACGTAATCTCCTTTTTCCATATGGATAATCTTTTTTCCCAATTCCTTTTCAATTTGCTGGGCCTTCCTCATTGTTGACCACTGAGGTGGGAGCTCAAAATGAGCAAGTCTTGTGCTTTCCATTCAACATCTCCTCCTACTTTTTAATCGTGCAAACCAAGGCGCTTCCACCAACGTCTAAGGCTCGGCGCAAGCGAGGTACTTTTTAGGGTAATCCTGCTTTAGTTTTGAACGTAATATTTTACCAGTTGATGATTTTGGTACTTCTTTGACAAAAATGAATTCCTTAGGCCTCTTAAAGCGGGGAAGTATAGTCGAGGTTAAGCAAAATTCTTCAAGCTCCTCATGATTGAGCTGAGAAGAACCAGTCACAATAAAGGCTACTACCTTCTCGCCCCAACGCTCATCGGCGAGGCCAACCACTGCAGCGTCTTTTACCTGTGGGTGGGTTAGGAGTACCTCTTCAACCTCTTGGGGATAAATATTTTCTCCACCACTTATTATCATGTCATCAAGCCGTCCTTTAAGATATAAGTCTCCCTCCTCATCTAAATAACCCAAGTCTCCGGTAAAGTACCAACCATTTCTAAGGGCATGGTCATTGGCATCTGGCTGGTTTAGGTACTTGGTAAAGGCTTGGGGAGAATTAGCTTTAACAATTATTTCCCCCGTTTTTCCGATGGGAACTTCTTCAGATGGCAAAACCCTTCTGTTGGCATCGGCAGGAACAATTCGAATATGACTGTGAAGGGCAGGTCGCCCAGAGGAATTTGGTTTATTTTTTAAATCTGGATTAATAGTTATGGCATGCATTTCTGTACTACCGTATTGATTAATAAAGACCTCTGGCTTAAATGTTTGATAGCATTTTTCTATTAAAGATGGTGCCATGGGGGCGCCGGCGAAAGCTAACTTTTGTATCAGTATTTCTTTTTTTTCCACAGCAGTTAATTGGTTTACTAAGTCATAAAAGATTGTTGGAACTAGGTAAAGAGCAGTCAAACTTTCTTCTTTAATATGATAGATACAAGATGAGCTATTAAAATTTGGTAATAAGACACTTAAGCCGTTAAGAATTACCATGCTTATTACAGTATGTAAACCCATGGTATGGTAGACGGGCATCACTCCAAGGGTTCGCTCTAATGGGGTCCAGCGGTGTTGAATTATTAAAGCCAGTGAAGCATAATAATCACTTCTATGGGTTCTTGGTACACCTTTTGGTTTACCGGTAGTTCCGGAAGTATAAAGAATAGTACTAATAGTGTTGTCATCACGATTAATATCAGGTGGATAATCTGGGAGATTAACAAATAAATTTTTAAAATACATATGTCCGCTACCATCTAAAACTTCTTCATCTACTGGGATGCCTAGTATATTCCGGGGGCACTGTTTTAATGCAACTGTTACTTGATCTGAAGTGGATTTATCATATATTACCAAACTTACCTCGGTCTCATTTAAAGCATAAGCTAACTCAGTACTTTTCCACCGCGTGCTTAAAAGGACAGCGGTTAACCCTGCCTTATGGGCTGCAAAGTAAGAGGTCAACACCGGCTCATTATTTCTGGCACAAATGGCAATTCGCTCTCCAGGCTGTAGGCCCAGTTTTATAAACCCCCAAGCAACAGCATTTACACGATTGTTCCATTCTTTATAGGTTAGACGTAGAGTGCCATCAATAAGAGCTTCAGCTTCAGGGTAGCGATGGCTGGCAAGTTCAATTACCATTGCAAGATGCATTTCTTCCCTCCTTTCCATTAGATTTCAATCTACATCATATTATTCAGGGGAGTAAAAACTGTGTGCAGCCATTTTATATAATTAAAATTCTTTGGCTTTTATTTTAGGTAATGTCTTTGTCATTTATTAACGGCCATAAGAATAAGAATATGAAAAATGTGGTCTTGTTCGAGGTGTTTTGTTTATGAATATTGTGTTTATGCTTTTGATTACCATGGGTTTAGTTACCGGTATTTTTACAGGTAAGATGCAGGCTATAAACGAAGCGATAGTGTTATCTGCAGCTAGTTCAGTAGAAAGAATCCTGGGTTTGATTGGTATTTTTACCATGTGGTTAGGTGTTGCAAAGGTTGCAGAAAGATCAGGGCTATTACAGCTTTTTACACGAATTATTCAGCCTTTCGCCCAGATCTTTTTCCCTAGTATCCCTAAAGGCCATCCTGCCATGGGAGCGATCCTGATGAATCTAACTGCCAATCTTTTCGGATTTGGCAGTGCAGCTACTCCCTTTGGCTTAAAAGCAATGGAAGAACTGCAAAAACTTAATGCTAATCGGGAAAGTGCCAGTGAAGCTATGTGTACTTTTCTAGCTATTAACACATCAAGCGTCACATTAATTCCTACAACTATCATAGCGGTGAGGGCTGCTGCCGGCTCTGCCAACCCTACCGAAATTGTTGGTACAACCCTTATTGCCAGTGCAGCTGCTACTTCTTTCGCCTTAATAGCAGACTATTGGTGTCGGACATTCTTAAAAAGGAGAAGATAATATGTACGACCTTATTATGAAGATTTCTGCTTGGATAGTTCCATTATTTTTGCTAATTGTTTTTATCTATGCCTCTTACAAAAGGATTAAGGTTTTTGACACCTTTGTGGAAGGAGGCAAAGAAGGATTCGCTTTAGCAATAAGGCTTATCCCGTATATGGTTGGAATTTTCGTAGCCATAGGAATTTTTCGGGCATCTGGGGCTCTTGATTTAGTGATAAAGTTTCTCATGCCTATATTACTGCTCATAGGTGTTCCAGCAGAAATTTTACCGGTGCTCATTGTGAGGCCTTTATCAGGTCCCGCTTCCCTTGGTTTGACAATAGAGATGATTAATCAGTATGGACCTGATTCATTTATCGGTCGGCTTGCTGCCACTATCGATGGAACTACCGATACAACCTTATATATTTTGGCCATTTATTTTGCATCAGTAGGAGTAAGGAAGGCTAGATACTCTTTGCCAGTAGGCTTAATGGCTGATATAGTTGGTTTTATAACTGCAATTTACATTACAACTATTGTTTTTAAATGATTCCACCCGAATAATATTACAAAAACCTTTAAATATTAATAATTTGCATATTTTTCATATTAGTGATATACTACATTAGTTAGTTAAATTAGTTAGTTGGGTCATTTAGAAATATATCGTCTCTATTTTCCTAGTACAGCAAGAACTCTGATGCGCTTCTTGTTATCCTAAAATCTTCGGATTATTTGAATGATTTATTGAAAGTAGTGTTATTCTAGATATGGAATTTAAATACTTGCCTTTTTCTAACATGGATTACTATGTTAGTTTTTTTATGCAAAATTCCTATTGACAACTAATATAACATATTAAACACTAATATAAATATCATTCTTTTGAAGAAGAGATAGGATAGAAAGGAGAATAGCTTATTACAGCAAATATTATAATTGCACTTGTTGGACTGTTTATAATAACAGCTTTCACCAATATACTTGCAACGTTAAAAACTATTTTAATATCGAAGAAAATAATGAACCCAGTATATTTTTTAGTATATATAGATGCCATGATATTCGCCACGGTAGTTTCTAAAGTTACTAGTTCAGAAGGAATTCATTTTACAGTGGCATATGCGTTAGGAAGAACTTTAGGAGTATTCATTGGTAATAAAATTGAAGAACGGTTAGCTTTGGGAATCTTAGAAGTGGATATATTCTTACAAGACAAAACTAAAATGATTAAAATAGCGGAAAACTTGAGAAGTGAAGGGTATACTGTCAATAACTTTTTGGCTCGAGGTAATAACGGAGATAGAGGCTATAAAGTAGAAGTGGTTATTAAGAGAAAAGAGTTTAAAGTACTAGAAAGTATTTTAGATGAATGTGGATTAAGTAATCCAACTTTAAAGATAAAGAATCTTAGCAAGGTAAATGGTACAATTACTACTACGAGAGTTAAAGCTATTTAAACAAAAAAGCTGTATTTTAGATAGATCCTAAATACAGCTTTTTTCTATTAATTATTATTATGTATTGATCCATTCGTGCTCTTTATTAATCCAATTATCTTCTCCTCTAGAAGCAAACCTTAATTCCTTTGGCAATTTATTGATGTTTTGTCGTTTTACAAACTGTCCAAAGCCTGGTTGGCCAACTATTCCTTTATCCAGGTCAAAAATTAATTTGCCTCGAAGGATTGTTTTAATTGGTCTGCCCTTAAGTTTAATTCCGTTAAGAGGATTATATTTAGCTTTTGAATAGGTCTGCTCTTGATTGATAGTCCACTCGTGATTTAAGTCGATTACGGTAAAATCTGCGTCTGAACCAATTGCTAGAGCACCTTTTTTGGGATATAAGCCATAATGAACAGCCGCATTAGTGCTTAGTACATTTACTAGCTGTCTTAAAGTCAGTCTTCCTTTATTATAGCCTTCACTAACTAGAATTGGCACCATTGTTTCTACTCCCGGAATTCCTGGGAAGGCGTCCCAAATAGTCATGCCTTCTGCAGTTTTCTCTGTAATAATTTCATAAGGGGCATGATCTGTACCAATAAAGTCTACACTCCCATTTGCTAATCCTTGCCATAAAAGCTGATTATCCTTCTTGCTTTTTAAAGGTGGTGATATTTTAGCAAAGGCTCCATGCTCGTGTAAAGCATCGTGACCATCTAGAACTAAGTAATGGGGACAGGTTTCTGAAGTAGCATCAATTCCTCGTTTCTTAGCTTGAGCTATTAACTTTGCTCCAACACCGCTGCCCATATGGACAATATGCATTCTGCAGCCTGTTTCCTCAGCATAGCTGATACATAGCTCAATAGCAACTTTCTCTACCAAGGCATTTCTTGCTTCAACCCAAGCAGGAGCATCTAGCCGGCCTTCATTACGAAGCTTATTGATGTAGAAGTCAGCCATGGCATAATTTTCTGCATGAATCCCTAAGGGTAGTCCTGTTTTTGCCACCTCTTTAAATGCCTCAAGCAATTCGGGGTCTGTAACTCTGGGGTAAGTAGGTACAGAAGGTGTCATGTATACTTTAAAAGCAATAACACCTGCATCAGCCTGTTCTTGAACTACGTGTAGGTTATTCTCTCTAATATCCTCTCCTGTTAGACCGCCCCATAAAGCATAATCCACATAAGCATTGCCTTCAATTGCTTTAATCTTATTATTTAACTGATCTACACCTCTAACTGATGGCTTAGAGCAACATGGCATATCTGCTACCGTTGTAACTCCTCCTGCAGCAGCAGCTTGGCTTCCTGTTCCAAAATCTTCTCGATGGGTAAAGCCAGGATCCATAAAATGCACGTGAGAATCAAAGCAGCCTGGGATTACTAAGTTGTTGTTAACATCAATAACCTCTTTAGCCTCTAGTTCGGTATTCTGAACAAAAGCAACAATTTTTTCGTCTTTAACTAAAATGTTTGTTACGGTTGAGTCATTTTCCCCTAGAGGAATACGAGCATTCTTGATCATTAAATCATACATCCTGATAAACTCCTTCCATTCTAAAAGTTTTTTGATATTGATTAACAAATATTTATCAAGATGTATTATTTACAAAAAAATCTATAAGTATTTATTTTTTTCCTACTACACCACCGGATACTATAAAAGTCATAACAGCAGAACTATCTAAGTTAACAGGGATGATCTTATCGGAAGGAACTATAATCAAGTTCCCTGCAAAATTATACGACTGGGGTAAATAAACAGTAACATATTGTTCTAACCCTAATAAACTTAAATCCTCCTGAGTAACAAAGCCCACAACTTTTACTCCATTAGCTGAAATATCAACTAAAACAGGCTTATCAAAGCTTTTTTTATCTCCCACAAACGCTCCCATTAGATCTTTTAAGGAAGAGTAAATCAACTTAACTATCGGTAGTTTATTAAAAAAGCTATCAATAATGGCTAGAATTTTTTGCGTAAAAATATTAGAGGTTAAAAAGCCTATTATAATTACTAAAATTAAAGTGATAAGGAAGCCTACTCCTGGAATCGGAATATTTAATAACCCGTCAATAGCTGTAAAAATCGCATAAAATACATAAATAGTAACTGCTAATGGAACGGTAAACAGTAATCCTCTTAAAAAATAGCTCACTAATTGTTTCATGGTATTCCCCCTTAAATAATAATAATAAACGATAGATAAACTAATTTCTTAGGATGATATAGGTTAAATAAACAATATACGACAAAAATAAAGCGATACCTTCTATTCTAGTTATCTTTTGGCAGGTTGTGGAAAAGATAAATAAAACAAAAGTATATAGTATCATAATGAAGGCATCCAATAAAAACTTGTCATCAACTGTCAATGGTTTAATTGTTGCCGCAATACCTAATATAAATAAAATGTTAAAGATATTACTACCCACAATATTGCCAATTGCTATTTCACTTTCTTTTTTTAATGCAGCCGTTATAGAAGTAATAAGCTCTGGCAATGAAGTACCAACTGCAACAATAGTCAGACCTACTAGGGTTTCAGACATTCCTAATTGCAAGGCTATGCTAGTACTTCCTTTAACAACTAAATTAGCACCTACTATAATTCCTATTAATCCACCTATAGCGAAAATACCGTTAATACCCATAGAATAGCTATTTGTTGGTATTTCTTCTTCACTCATTGCTTTTTCCCTGCTGTTTTTGGCCATTTCGAATAAATAGTAGAGAAATATTGAGAAGAATAACAGTAAGATCAGACCATCAGCTCTAGTTACAAGATTTAAATTTATTGACTGGAGGGTCCTGTCAGAAATCATTATTATTAGTGCTATACTAGCTAAAAGGGTAAAAGGAATTTCTTTTCTAATTGTCTGCTTTTCAACTGTTAAGGGTGCAATTAAAGCTGTCAGGCCAACAATAAATGCTATATTAAAAATATTACTACCCAGTACATTTCCCAAAGCAATTCCACTGATATCTTTAAGTGAAGCATTGATACTTACAGCAGCTTCAGGTGAACTAGTGCCAAAGGCAACAATAGTTAGCCCAATTAGCATAGGAGGAACCCTCAGTAGTTTTGCAATTCCGGATGAGCCTTTGACGAAAAAATCTGCTCCTTTTATCAACAATATAATACCAATTAATAACAAAAGATATGCCATATTAAAGATCACCTCATTAAGTAGTTTTGTCCCATTTTATTTTTACTTAAACCTTTCTTCTAGCTTTAAGGATGTATATATAAAAAAACGAGACTTTCGACAGAAAACTGTCAAAAGTCTCGTTATATACACTAAGATGTATCAGTAAGACCAGACGATTAAGTCATGATGTTGATCCTACTTCCCTATATAAATAGGGTAACTACTCCCTTTTGCTTTGTATTTATTTTTATAGGGCAATTATATACTCTTAATAACTAAATTGCAATAACTTTTTTAAATTATGGAACAATCTAATAGGTTTATAAGTCTATACAAGATAATAAATTTAAAAATACTTTGAAGTGAATAGCCGTCATATAAAAAACATTAGAGTGGGGGTTTTATTATGAGAATAAAGCTGATAGTCATCTTATTATGTATTGTATTAGTAAGCGGCTCGTTAGTCTATGCTGAAGAGAAGCACTGGGCTACTGAAGAATTAGATAGTTTTAAACAAGAAATATTTACAATACAGAGCCTATTATCAGACGAAGCGTGGGAGGCTCTCCAAGATACTGTTTTTGATGAAACAAAATTGAACCAGTATATTGACCTTAACAATTGGGGGCCGTTAATCAAGCTTGTTTTAAATCCAGATAATGGAGACAATGGACAGATGCTGGACTCATATGTATATAGGCTAGGGTCAGATGATAAAATTACTAGAGAAAATGCTGTTGGCGGATTAGTCAAGCTATTGACTATAAATTATATTAGTGGCAGCTATTCATCTGAAGAGTTAAAGCCTTCCTTAGTTTTAACCGATTTAGATCAGATCAGCGAAATGCAAAAAGTTCTGGTTCAAATGGCCTACGTAGAGGATATTCTGGATTCTCAAACTACAGATACATTTAGGCCCCAGGATTATTTGACAAATGCAGAAGCAATATCAATGCTCTATCGGGTAATAAATAAATATAAGACAAACATTTTGGAAGACTTATCCTTTAATCACTGGTCTCAATCAGCAGTAAAAAGCTACGTATTAGCAAGTAAACCACAGGGTAAAACTTTAGAGCAAATCCAAAATCTAATCAATCAAAATTTACTGGACCAGCCAATAAATATAGTTACCTGGGATCAATTATTGTTGAGCACTCTCAAGTTGCATAGGGGAGAGTTGTTAGAGGGTTATACCTATGGCCTTGCTGATGAAGGAAGTATCAGAAGGGATAAAGCAGTAGCAGGTATGATGAAGCTGCTCCATGTAGTCGAATTTGTGGAAGGTAGAGATGCTACAGATAAAGAAATTCTTGCTTTAAAAGACGGTTTTTCAGATAGTGAAGCTGTATTTGATGAAAGCAAGCTGGCAATAGCTTATTATGAAGGTCTAATTGGAGGTTATGAGGATGGAAGCTTCCGTCCACACAATATGCTTACTAACGCAGAAGCTTTAGCATTATTAGCAAGAATAGTAGACAAATATTATTAAAAATTTGAATTGATCTAAAAATAATAGACGGTATCGGATCAGTTCATCCGATACCGCCTATTATTTTAATCAAACATAACGACCTTGTTCTGGCACTGCTAGCTCATTAAAGTTATTAGCTAAATGGGATAATTGTTGTTGCAGTTCATCACCTTCCATTGGCAATCCATGACTGGAAATAGCAAGTTTCGGATGCAAATTACTCAAAGTCTTAACTGATTCCGCTGCAGACTTCCAGTCCGTTGTAAAATAGGCTGGAGGGCCGTGAACCTCAACTTTTTTGCTCAGTACTGCTTCAGCAGAGTCTTGCTTTAAAGTAGTGATGGCATCTCCTGCTATTAATGTACCATCACTTTCACGAAATAGTGAAACATGCCTGGGCTATGACCAGGAGTATGGATCCATTTCCAGCCTGCCATCCATGGTACGCTACCGTCTACTGGCAGTGCTTGCACACGGTTACCTAAATTTACACCTTTATTAGGAAAGGTAGGGGAAATCATGGCGATTAAACCATCATTTACAGTGGGGTCCGCTGGAGGATAATCCTTTTGCCCTTTAAGGTACGGAAGCTCTAACTGATGAGCGTATACTGGTACATTAGGCCAAGTATTCAAAAGTTCAAGAATTGCTCCAACATGGTCAAAATGAGCATGGGTCAAGATAATTGCTTTTGGCTGACTCCCTTTGCCAAACCGACCTTCAGCAGCTTGAAGAATATCTTTACCGGTATGAGCCATACCAGCTCCTACAAGGACCCAGTCCCCATTATTTGTACTAGGATTTCCTACTAAAAAAGCGTTAACTAAAGGTAGCTCTAAAAGTGTCACATCAGAATTCACTTGTTGAATAGCCATCGGTCTTTCTAAAATTTTTTGTAATATGTTATTTGCCATTTAAAAAATCACCTCCAACTATTATTATCTCAATCTTAAAGTACCCTAATGAATGTTAAAAAAAGGATCTTTAGAAAAATCAAAATCTTCATCATGAAATTGGTCATTTGGTGCTATTTAGTAAAATTATTTATTGATTAGAAATTTTAGTTATATAGTTAAGTTTGACTTAGGTATTTACAAACTTTGAATACCTGACTGCATAGCTAGTTTTCTGAAGAACGGGTGATACATGGCAGGAGATTTTAAGTTTTTCGTAAGAATATTTAATTTGATTGTTTTTGCCTTTTGATTATATCTATCCATAAAGCCATCCATGCCTTCCTCAAGGCTTTCTGCTAGGTATAAGGCAGTCTTAAAGGCATAGCTAAATCCCTCAGCAGAGCTAGGACTAATGGCCCCTGCCGCTTCTCCAATTAAAGCTATACCATCTCGGCCCAGAAAAAGCTGGGAAACTTTTATAGGTCTATAGATAAAAGCCCCTTCTGTTTTTATTTGTCTTTCTACCGAAAACCCCAACCTTGCCAATTTTGATTTAAGGAGGTTATACTTTTGTCTAGTATTATCCTGAGGTCTAAGAGCGGAACCTACTAGTATATGTTTGTCCTTAGGAATGACCCATGAATAGAAATCTGTAATTTCCTCATCGAAGATTGCTGTAAAATAGGGCATAATTTCTGAGCTTTCAAACCATTGTTGAATAGATATATATGTTTCGGGCATACATGTATCTTTCCTCATCATCCTCCGCACCTTGGAAAAAGCACCATCTGCCGCAACAATTATCTTGGTTTTTGCAGACATAGCCATTCCCTTATAGATATAGTGGAGTTTGTATCCCCCTTGAATGTCCTCGAAGCCCTTAACGATTGAATCAAACCGAGTATCTACCACTGAAGGAATAAGGGAAACTAGCCATTTATCAAACTTTTCCCGATCCATATTAAAATAAAATCGCTGGTATAACCTTTCTAAATTATTGCTAATATCAATAGTTCTTACAGCAAAGAGCTGGGGGTCTACTAATATATCTTTAGGTAATCCTAAGCCTAGCTTTGCAATCATTTTTTGAGCATCGGGAGATAATAGCCCACCACAGCATTTATGGAGAGTTTTATTTGGGTCTTCATTTTCAAAACTCCTTTTATCTAGCAGCAATACCTTATATTTGTTTCCAATTAATCTTGCTAGAGTAGAACCTGCAGGGCCTGAACCAATTATAGCTATATCATACATGATTTTACCTCGCTTATTTGTCCTAAATTCTTTAAAGTAAGTATAACACTACATTTATTGTAAAACAATAAATAATTAACGTTTTCAATAAATGGAAATAGCAGAGCATGTGTGCCCTGCCATTAATTAAAAACTAAATTCTTTAGGTGGATTGGGGGTATCGTCTACTTTAGCTTCAAAAAATATAAACCTTAATTTGCAATATAATCAAACTAACGTCTCCATATTATGGTATAATCCAATTATATTTACTAGCTTTTACAAGGAGGAGTAAACTATGAATCTTTCAATTTACCAAGTAGATGCATTTACTGATAAACCATTTTTTGGAAACCCGGCAGCGGTATGTGTGTTACCAGAAAAGGCGGGTGAAGACTGGATGCAAAAAGTTGCTATGGAAATGAATTTATCAGAAACCGCTTTTCTATATAGAGAAGGGGAGGGATATAACTTACGTTGGTTTACACCTACTACCGAAGTAGATCTATGCGGTCATGCCACCCTAGCTAGTGCCCATATCTTATGGGAGAAAAATTATATAGAGCCAGACCAAGAAGTTGAATTTTACAGTAGAAGCGGCTTATTAACTGCCAAGAAAAATAATGGTTGGATTGAACTGAATTTTCCCTTGCAGCTAGAGCAAGAAGCTGCTGCTCCTGCTGGTTTAGTAGAATCATTGGGAGTAAAGCCTCTTTACCTGGGCTATAACTTATCTGATTATCTAGTAGAAGTGGAATCGGAAGAAACATTAAAGGAGATTAAACCCGACTTTGGCCTATTAGGAAAAGTTCAGTGCCGAGGAGTTATAGTTACATGCAAATCAAATTCTCAAGAATATGACTTTATATCGAGATTTTTTGCCCCTGCGGCAGGTGTTAACGAAGATCCAGTTACAGGCTCGGCTCATTGCTGTTTAGGCCCCTATTGGCAGAGCAAATTAAACAAATATGAATTAGTAGGCTACCAGGCCTCAGCACGGGGAGGTGTTGT
>JAWSUQ010000040.1:0-11956 GCA_033549265.1 Bacillota bacterium | reverse complement strand
GCGCAATAAAATCAGCTGTGCAAGCTGGATTAGGGGTATCCTTTTGTCCAGAAATAGCGGTGCGAAACGAAATTAAGCAAGGCTTGCTGGTAGCTTTACCCATAGAGGAGATAGAAATACTCGTTCCTTTTCACCTTATATATCTACCAGAGAAATTTCTATCTAGTATAGCTAAGACATTTATTAGATTTGTCATCCTTCCTGATGAGCGTTACTTTTGCTAGTTGCTTTGGTATCTAATAAACGGTCCTTTAGTTTATTAATTAAATTTAAAATGACAATTCCTAAAGCAACTCCAGGAATTAGAAATAAAGCAAATAGCCATCCCCCTATATGCCCAGCCGGAATACCATTTAGAACGATCCCAATGACGCAGCCGTTAGCAATTTTCGCACCATATCCCATCAAAATCCCACCAGCAAGTGCTAATATAAGCTGGTTTTTTCGAACATTGCCAAACTTTTTCCACTTACCCAAACTGCCCTTTAAACCAGCACCTAGGAAAGCACCAATTATTATACCAAGATTAGACCAATAATTAATCTTGGCTCTAGCTACATCCACCGAGGTTTTATCTAAAAAATAGGAGGAAATATTAAACCCATGGGTAATACCAAAGGTTTTCTGAAAGTAAAGGAAATAAATGGCACTGCAAATAGCAATTGCTAATAGGGCTTTTGTCGGTGTTCTTCTTTTAGGTCGATTTTTTTTCTGTTCCAAAAAAGATCCCTCCGCTAAAGGTTACTTGACAATTATTACCCGCCAACTATCTTGTCCTATCTCTATTAACTCTGGCTCATAGCCTTTACCCTCTGCCCAATCCATCAAATTATAGCTCACAAGCTCATGGTCAGTAATTATTACTAGCTCATCACCTTTACTCATCTTAATAAATTCTTTTTCTGCCTCTAGAATAGGTCGTGGACAAATTAAACCGCAGGTATCAACCTCAACTCTTTTCATTTTTCCAACCTCCCTTAAAGAGGATATATAAGGCAGTTAAAACAACTAATTGCAGGAGTAGTGCTAAACTCCAAGGCATTATGTCCCATAGAGGCCTTTTGGTAAAGATGACTGTACTATCCCACCACTGCAAATAGTGAATATCACCCAAGTTAAAGCCAATGGCAATACCTAAAGCAACCAGTATATAGGTTTTGGTACCTTCACCAATTCGAACTAAGGTGGTGCCTGTACAGCTGCCAGCTATGGTCATTCCTACGCCAAATATGACAGCCCCTATGATAGTTGGAATTCCTACCTGCCAGTTGCTCTGCTGTAAGGGCATATTAAGAACTTGCAACGCCAGCTGGGCAACTCCTATGGTGACAGTAGCAAATATTAAGTAAAGGAACAAATACTCGAAGCCCCTTCTATCCTTTAGGTATATTGTTTGTACAAACATATTTGCAAAACAAATCCTATTACTATATAAAATCCAGCCTATAATAATACCAAGAATTAGACCCATATCCCCCATCACTCCTTATTAATTAATTATATCACAAACTTTATTTTTAATATCTACTAAAATAATAAAAAAAACTAACCTACTCGATAATTTCGAGAACGCGGTTAGCTTTTATTTAAATCACCAAATTTAATATTTGTTTAATAGGGCTTAGTGGCAAAGTGATCTCTTGCCAGCACATTCATGACCATTTCATCTAACTGATCCATATCAGCTTCTTCAACCTTGAAGTTAGTTAATTGATTACCAAAAACGCTTTTATCTGCATTTCGCAGCTGGTCTATAATAACCTCATCTAAATTAGCATATGGTTCACCTTCATCTGGATACTCACTATGCCATAGCTCTAACACATGCTCTTTATAATTCTCTAACCATTCCTGATCAACCATTTCTAGACCCTCCTTCTAACTATATTACTTTAAGAAGTTTATCCAGAAATTCATTCTGTCATTCATTTTTTTACTAATCCTCACATACCTGATATAGATTATTGTCGTCCAGATTGTAAAACAAGGGCGCTACTAATATTTTGGGGTATCTCAAGCGCAGTCTTTTGGCTTCACTGCGAATAAAATCAATTTCGTTACCTATTTCAAACATGGAACAAAAATTGTAAAAATGGTCTAAGGCCGTATCCTTGTCCCAGCCTGCTCTTTCTACTAACCCTTCTACAAACTGGTCCCTTTTGCTGATTATATTGACCATGCCACAATTGTTATGCCCTAATAAAGCAATAGCCTTAACCCCTCCTACTGCTATAGCATAAGAGACTTTGAATTCGCTGAATCTGAGATTTCCCCCACCGGATCTGATAATATACGCAAAATTATCAGGAATGGATAAATGCTTTCTGCTATCCATACACATTCCTATTAAAAGCTCAGCCTGACGATAGGTTTCAAAGGGCCATTTTAAGTTATGATAGGTTAATAGCTTTTCGATAGCAGTGCCTCGATAGCAGCTATTAATATCTGTATATCTCTTTACCGGAATTAATCTATTCTCCATTATAGTCACCTCAAGCTTTTTGACTGTAAATACTCCTGTTACTGAGAATATTCTTTATTGAAATAAAGATATCCTGCACCATCTAAAGCAACTTAATTAATAATGTTAAAGACAAGTACTTTCACAGGGAGGAAAACAATCCTCCTGTAGCTAATATTCTAAATTATATTAACGTCGTGAAAAAGATTGATAATGAGGGGAGGTAATAATAATGATCTGGCAAAAGCTTGAAAATAGTTGGGCTAAAAAGCCTCCGGAGGTATTGTGGCCCACACAATCATCTACTGCTAGTCTCCAAAGTGGAGATTCAGTTGTCATCGTAGGTGGAGGAATTGCTGGAAGCTCTATGGCAAGATATTTATTAATGCTTTCTAAGCTTCAACAAAAGGAACTCCATATATATCTCATTAATAGTACTAATTGCAATTACTGCGGAGGGTTAGTAACAAATATTGCTCTAGATACTCTTACCACTCATTATAATTTAAAAGTTGACCCCAGCTTAATCTTAAGTCACATAGGTGAATGTGTTTATGTTAATCCTGAAGGCAGTATTAATGTGAAAGTCAACACTCCCTTAATATCTACATTGCGCACTAGCAAATTCGGCTTAATGGGTTTTGATGATGCTATCAAAGAAAATATAACTTTAGAGATGGAAGATATGGCCCACCTCCTTACTATCATTGAGCCAACGATTGTTAAGGACATCACAGCCATAACAGAAACTAGAGCAACAGAATTTGGCGATAGGGACCTAAAGTGGGAGGTTACTTTAAGCCGGAAGGAAAATGGTGAAAACATCCGCATCAAATCTAACACTTTAGTTTTGGCAAATGGACTGAGAGGTTTGACTAAACCTCTGCTAGATAACTTTAGCAAGATTACTAATTATCAGCCCCCTGGGTTGATGGAGGCTAGCGTTACGGAAATAGATACTACCCATGCCAGATTTAATAAATTAAGAAAGAAAATATTTATTTTAGACGGTATTATTGATGATTGTATCATTGCCCTGGTTTGCAAAGGTAAGCATTGGGTTACGGTGACCTCATTAAATAAACGTCTTACCTTTAATGATATTGACCAAATCTTTGCTCACCCTCAGTTAAAAAAGCATATAGACCTTCCAAACCCAACTATTCACCTTCGCTGCGGTATAATTTGTGGTGCCAAGGTATTTATTAATGGAGCAAGAAATTTCTATGGCGACAACTGGGTGGCAATTGGCGACTTAACAGGCCATGGTAGAGTGCTAAAGGATGGTTATTTTGCTGCATTAGTGGCTGCCAAGTATGCTGCTGAAACTATGATATGCCACGGCACCAGCAGCCAGGATTTTAAACGACATTATTATCAGCCTCTAAAAAAACAGACGGCTTCAGGAAATAGCATAGGCATGCTCCTGTTTTGGCTCAATCTTAAGCTAGTTAGATATAAGTGGTTTAACAAAATGATGTTTAAAGCAGGAGTTGAAGAACAAAACAAACACAAGTCTGGGGGAGCTGTTCACACTGGTATTCGGGCATTGACTACTGGAGAGCTTAATTATTTTCTAATATCCCTTTTGTTCATGGCAGGTTTAACAACTCACCTTTTCACTTGGCCTTTTAAAAAGCTTTTTGCTAAAAAAGAATAGCTACCTCATTTAGCTATCCTCTTTATATATTCAATTAGGTTTCTTATCCATCATCCTCTATAATTATACAGGATAGATTACTTTGCCGGTTGCCTTATGGCTTTCTTCAACTTGTTTTAGATCAAGCCCCGTAGCAGCTGTCATACGCCTTTCAAAAAAGGGCTTAGCTACAGCCGGTAATATAGCATAGGAAAGAGCATCCTCTGGCTGTTGCATCAGGCTTGCCACCTCTTGGCGAGCTTTTTCCATTTGCGGCTCAATTAAATCCGCTGGTCTACAGGTGATAGGCTCCTCGTTACCAATAATTTTACGTTGCACCTCCTGGTTAACAGGGGCTGGTGACTGTCCATATTGTCCTCGCATATAGGCTTTTACTTCATTAGTTACCTGCTTATATCTCTCGCCGGCTAAAATGTTTAGAGCGGCCTGAGTGCCAACAATTTGACTTGATGGGGTAACTAGTGGCGGATAACCAAAGTCCTTCCGAACTCGGGGCACCTCTGCTAAAACAGCTGGCAACCTATCTAGGGCATTCTGCTGGCTAAGCTGCGATACAAAGTTGGAAATCATGCCTCCAGGAATTTGGTATAGCAGTACATTCACATCTACTGATCCTGTCCCGATGTCAAACTCTTTATAATCTTTTCGTACCTCTTTAAAGTAATCGGCTATGCGGGATAGCTTTGCTAAGTCTAGGCCTGTTGCGTACTCCGAATCCGCTAAGGCAGCTACCATGCTCTCTGTAGCTGGTTGAGATGATCCCATGGCTAATGGCGACATAGCAGTATCAACAATCTCTGCACCTGCTTCAATAGCCTTTAAGTAAACCATGGAAGCCATCCCGCTGGTATAATGGCAATGGAGCTGGATAGGCAGTCCCGTACTTTTCTTTAGTTTTTTTACTAAATCATAAGCTCCTTTAGGAGAAATTATCCCCGACATATCCTTGATACAAATAGAGCCTGCCCCTAACTCCTTAAATTCTACTGCTTTCTTAACATAATAATCCTCATCATGAACAGGACTAAGGGTATATGACAGCGCCAGTTGCACATGGGCCCCTTCAGCTTTTGCAACTGTTGCTGCTCGTTGAATATTTCGGGTATCGTTAAGGGCGTCAAAAATCCGCATTACTTCAATTCCATTGGACACCGCATACTTGATAAATTCATCCACCACATCATCGGCGTAATGCTTATAGCCAACCAAGTTTTGGCCGCGCAAGAGCATTTGCAGCGGTGTCTTTTTGAAGACCTTTTTCAACTCCCGCAGCCGTTGCCAAGGATCTTCGTCTAGATAGCGCATACAAGTATCAAAGGTAGCACCACCCCACACCTCCACTGAATGAAAACCAACCTCCTCCATTAGCTCAGCCACTGGCAGCATATCTTTTGTCTTCATTCTAGTGGCTAGCAATGACTGATGACCATCCCTTAGTGTTGTATCTGTTATTTTAGCCTTTTGCTCACTCATTTTCTCACTCCCTTTCTAACTAAATAAGGTTAATAGAACACCTGCAGCAATGGCTGAGCCAATTACACCTGCCACATTAGGTCCCATAGCGTGCATTAGTAAAAAGTTTTGTTTGTTTTCCTGCTGAGCAACTGTATGGACTACTCTAGCACTCATAGGTACAGCAGAAACCCCTGCTGCCCCGATAAGAGGATTAACTTTTCCCCCTGTGAGCCAACACATTAGTTTACCAAACAATACCCCACTTGCAGTACCAATAATAAATGCCAGCAGCCCTAAGCCTATGATGAGCAAAGTTTCCTTACTTAAGAAAATATCTGCTCTAGTGGAAGCCCCCACCGTTATTCCTAAAAAGATAGTCACTATATTGATTAAAGAGTTTTGAGCTGTGTCTGTTAGGCGTTCTACTACACCGCTCTCTCTAAAGAGATTACCTAGCATTAGCATTCCCACTAACGGAAGTGAGGAAGGCAATAAGATACCTACCACCACTGTCACTATTAAAGGAAAAATAATCTTTTCTACTTTCGATACCTCTCTTCCTTGCTTCATCACAATCTGCCGCTCTTTTTTAGTAGTCAATAGCTTCATAATAGGCGGCTGGATTATGGGAACTAAAGCCATATAGGAATAGGCTGCTATTGCTACAGGCCCCAACAGTTCTGGCGCTAATTGGGTTGTTAAATAAATAGCCGTAGGACCATCAGCCCCACCGATAATGGCAATTGATGCTGCAGCCTGTAAACTAAAGCCACTGAAAACAGCTAAAATCAGAGCCCCCATAATGCCCAGCTGAGCAGCAGCACCTAAGAGCATTGTTTTAGGATTTGACAGCATCGGACCAAAGTCAGTCATTGCTCCAACCCCTAAAAAGATCAAGGGAGGATATATCCCTAGCTTCACCCCTTGATAGAGAAAGTACAACAAGCCCCCTTCATCCATTAAAGTGCTACCAGGAATATTTACCAGAAGGGCTCCAAAGGCTATAGGCAGCAGTAACAAGGGCTCATACTTCTTCACAATCGCTAAATATATTAATATAAAGGAAATGCCTATCATCACTAGCTGCTGCCAAGATACTACCGCTAACCCAGACCCAGCTACAATTTCTGATAAAACGTCAAAAAACATTTATTTGTCCCCCACTTATTAAGGCTTAATAAACAACATGGCAGCTCCAACGGTCACCGTTTGCCCGCTGTTTACTGCTATCTGCCCCACTGTTCCACTAATTGGGGCAGTCACCTCATTTTCCATCTTCATAGCTTCAAGAATCAGCAGCACCTGCCCCTCCTCTACTGCTTCTCCTGGCTTTACTTCCACACGGATTATTTGTCCTGTCACCGGAGCTTCTACCGGAGTCCCTGCCCCAGTGATGCTTGCTCCAACATTATCATTACCTTTGGGCTCATTGGACTGAACCGACTCAGGGGCTCTAGCAGGCTGCGGCGCAGGGGCAGCCATTGGTGCTGGATTAATTTCTGCAGGCATAGCTGCGGCCGTCTTAGGTAAAGCTTTCTTTCCCCCCAGCTCCTCTACCTCTACCTCGTAGGTTTTACCATCAACTGTAACACGAAATTTCCTCATATATCTCTTCTCTCCTCACCAAAATTACTATTGTTCTAGAGACACTAAAAGCCCATTGTCAACTAGGGTTTAAACCAATCGCTTTTGCTTTGGGGTGCAATTAGCTTAACAGAAGCTATTTTAATAGGCTTATTCATAACTTTATACAGGGTTGCAGTAATAACAGCTATCACTTCTGGAGAAGGCTCCTGCTCTGCAGGTATCTCTTGCTTTATAATGGCCTCATTGATTTTGGTTTCTTTGGGTTTGTTCTCATTTATTTTAAAGTTTTCAGTAGATCTTTTTTGTTCTGATTTTCGTAAAAAGTATACAACAATTCCTTCCTGGAGCTTCACTAGACCAATCAAAAGGCCTAATACTAGCATTACTATTATAATCCCAATGAATGCTACTTGAATTACAAAGCTGGTCTCAATCATGATGGCCTCCCCTTTCGCTGCAGCATATTTAAGGCATTATATAATCCCATTAAAGTTTCCTCCGGCTCAATTAGAGAGTCAACTAAGCCCGCTTCTAAAGCTGCTTTGGGGGTTGCTACCTGAGCCCTAGTAATGGCTAAGGTTTCCGGCCATACTGATCCATCATTTTCATTACTAATTAGCTGGTGATAGTTATTCAGATAATTTGTTGCCTCCGAAGAAAAAAGGCCAATTTGAGCCGAGGACCATCCGTAGATAATATCCGCTCCCACAGCTTTGCTTCCCAGAATATTAAAGGCTGTTCCCAAGGCATTTCCTGCCACTATTGTAATTTTCGCTGCCCCGCAGTTTAAATAAGCCAGCATTAAATCTTTTGCTGCACTGCTTAAGCCAGCCTGTTCCTGATTGATATCCTCCACAAATCCCTTACTGTTGACAAAGGTAACTACCGGTATATTAAAGGCAGAGCAATAGTTTATTAGGTCGGAAGCTTTCTTCATTCCATAAAGCTCTAATCTTCCTTCATCAACTATCGGTTGATTAGCTACTACCCCTACAGTAACTCCTGCCATCTTAGTTAACCCAGTTATCATTCCAGTACCAATATGGGGCCTTAGTTCAAAAAAGTTATCTGAACCTAATAGTAGCTCCAAGCATTGAATCATATCAAAGCTGTTATTCTTATTATCTAAAAGTAACTTTAAGCTGGCATATCTTTCATTGAAATCACTTATGAGCCCTTCAATTAATTGAGGCTCTATTTTAGCAGATCCTAAATAATTAGGCGGCAACTGAGTTATTAAGTTTCGAATAGCTTGCAGACAGCTATGCTCATTTTCCAAAAACAAATCTGTTTGTCCCAAGTTCTGCAGCTTTTGAGCTTTTAATGCTAGGCTATTACTGATATGCCAATCAGTTTGATTACTTACCACAAATACAAAGTCTGCTAAGGCTGGCATCAAAGCAGTACCACCAATAGCAGGACCTAGTATGCCTATAATTAGAGGGACTACCCCTTTAGCCTTATGACAAGCTTGATAAACCTTGCCGAAAGCGGTTAATAAAGATAATCCTTCCTCTGTTTTTACGCCCTCATCATCTAATAATCCAATTAGTGGAGCCCCATTATTATAGGATAAGGAAGCTACCTGCTCTATTTTTTGAGCCTCTTTGGTGCCAAATCCCCGCTGAGCCGATAATGAATCCTGCGCATATACAAAAACTAACTGGCCATTGATAGTGCCATAGCCAGTTATTAGCCCTTCACTCATTTGTTGCCCCAGCTCATTAAATGTACTATCATCAAGTAACAGATGAATTCTCTCCCTGGCTGATACAGTCAAAGGTCAAACACCCCCAAGAATCCTACCAATTTTTTTAAAGCTAGTCTTTAAGATTAAGAGGGAGTTGAACTCCCTCTTAATCTTAAAGTTGCAAATCATGTTAAACTTCACTTGGACAAAGTTTTTAGAATATTAGCTACAATATTACAAACATTCTAAACTTTATTCTCGTCTTTGGTAAAATTTCCTCTTTTTTAAAGAATGTATATTGTATTTTTTATAATACAAGACTAAATACTAACCCTTAGGCTTAAAGATTAAAGCCGCTAAAAAAGAAAACACAATAGCTGCTGAGATACCAGCACTTGTTACTTCAAATATTCCAGTAATGACTCCTACTAGTCCATTCCGTTCAGCCTCAGCCAAAGCACCCTTTACTAAAGAATTACCAAAACTAGTAATAGGTACTGTAGCACCACCTCCAGCAAATTTAATTAATGGCTCATATAGACCCAGACCCCCTAAAATAGCTCCCGTTACTACAAGCGTGCTCATAGTATGGGCTGGAGTAAGCTTTAAGACATCAAACATCAGCTGACCAATAACACAAATAAATCCACCTACTAAAAAAGCCCATAAAAATTTGTCCATATACCTCACTCCTTATATTAAGAACTTGCTTCTATTGCAACCGCATGGGCTACACAAGGAATAGTTTCATGCTGCTGAAACGATAATGGTGACAACAATGCTCCAGTGGCAATAATTAATATTTTTTTGAACTCACCTTTTCGCATACGGTTTAAAAAATGACCATAAGTAACTGTAGCGGCACAGGCACACCCACTGCCTCCAGCAAAAACCGGCTGACTATCCTTATAAATTTTCACACCACAGTCGGTTAACCTATCTGGTGGGAGCTTTAAACCATGCTTGTCTAATAAATCCGCTGCAATATGATGACCAACTTTACCTAAATCACCGGTAGCTATGATATCGTAGTAATCTGGCTCTAACCCCGTATCCCGAAAGTGAGCTTGAATAGTTTCTACTGCCGCCGGAGCCATGGCAGCGCCCATGTTAAAGGGATCACTGATTCCCATATCAACAACCTTGCCAATGGTAGCTCTAGTTATAAACGGACCTTCACCTTCGTGACCTACTAGAGCAGCTCCTGCACCAGTGACAGTCCATTGCGCAGTAGGAGGCTTTTGGCCGCCATACTCAGTTGGATAGCGGAACTGTTTTTCCGTAGCTCCATTATGGCTTGAGGTGGCAGTTAGAGCATTTTTTGCAGCACCGCTATTAACTAATAAGGCTCCTAGGGCCAAGCTTTCCATAGAGGTTGAGCATGCTCCAAACAGTCCTAAATAAGGTACCCCTAGAGTTCTAGCTGCAAAGCCACTGGAAATAATCTGGTTCATTAAGTCTCCACTTAAGAAAAATTGAATGTCCTCTTTTTTATAATGGGCCTTGTGGATAGCTGTTTCACATGCCTGCTCCAGCATTTTGCGTTCTGCCTTTTCAAAGCTATCCTGCCCCAGCCAAATATCCCCGTGTAAAATATCAAAATCCTCAGCTAATGCCCCTTCTGCTTCAAATGGTCCTCCTACAGCCGCTGAGGATAGAATTACTGGTTTGTTTTCAAATTGCCATGTCTGATGTCCCTGTAGCATCTATACTCCCCCTAACTCTTTAACTGTGGTAACTATTAGAGCCACTACGAAGGCAGCCACCGTTCCGTAGACAATTACTGAACCTGCCAGCTTGAACATATTTCCACCTACTCCTAACACATAGCCTTCTGTCCGATGCTCAATGGCTGCAGAGGCCATAGAGTTGGCAAAGCCTGTGACTGGTACAGCAGATCCAGCTCCAGCATACTGTCCTAGATGATCATACACCCCTAATCCAGTCAATAGTACTGCAATAAATATCAAAGTGGCTACAGTAGGATTCCCTGCTGATACTTCATCAAAATTAAAAAATTCTATGTAAAACATCTGAATAGCTTGGCCGATAGTACAGATAATACCGCCAATAAAAAAAGCTCTCGTGCAATTCAATATTATAGGTCTTTTTGGCTCTCGCACGTTGGCAAATTTTTGATATTGCTGTTGGGTAGGCGTTAACTTTTTCTTCTTTTGATTAGACATTATCTCACCTCTCTATGATCATAATTAATTAGTAGATTTTTTAATGAAGCAAAAATGGTCGCAGCTTTAGTAAAAGCTTTTCTAATTGCTCTGCATCTTGATAGTAGCTTTCCTTCACCTTTTGCTCGTTAGTATCGAGGGCAAAGCCATATAAATCAGCCTGAGCTTTCTGAAGGGTAGCATATAAGAGCTCCCGTACCTTGGGCTGAGGCAGTTGGATAGCATCATTAAACTGATCTATATAAAGCTCTCCAAAGGCATTAACTTGAGCTACAAATATATTCTCTGGTGAGATGCCTGCTTTATCTAGCTCCGTTTCCAGCCACTGTCTGTTTAAGCCAATATTGGCCAGAGACTCGTTCATGATATTGCCGTCTAAAATAATAGTTTGGGGCTCTACTTGAGGGGCAATTTTTTCCCCCAGATCCTTTGCTGTAATTGGTTTTTTATCGGCCTTTAACATGGGATTTATTTCTCCAGTAGGCTCTAATACTGCAAATTCCACATCTGCTAAGCTAAAAACATTTTTTGAGCGTAGCTGCTGCAGCAGTTCTTCAGGCGTATAGCGCTCTTTCTGCAAATTTTCCTCCATGATTTTTCCCCGTTTGATAAAAATCTTTTCCTTCCCTTCAATCAAATCATGAAGCCATTTACTTCTGATAACAAGAAAGGTCATGGCCAAGGGCAACAAAAGCCATACACCAAGGGCAATAAAACCGTGAGCTATATTTGGTGTAAGATTTAAAGATAAGGCTGCTGCAATTACTCCAATAGCTATGTAGGTAACAACGTGAAAAGGGGCCAGTTGAGTAATTTGTCTCTTTCCAATTAATCGTACAAATAGAAATACAATAAAAAATATGCCAATTGATTGAAATAAAATAACTAACCATTCAGGCATTAGCTTTCCTCCCTCG
>JAWSUQ010000039.1:0-12070 GCA_033549265.1 Bacillota bacterium | reverse complement strand
GGTAGGGCTTTTTGAAGATAAGGACAAAAAGGTAAGCCAGTATTCTAAAGGGATGAAGGCAAGATTGAACTTCGTTAGAGCCTTGCTGAATAAACCAAAGATACTTTTCTTAGATGAGCCAACTAACGGACTAGACCCAAAAAATGCCAGAATTATTAAAGAAATGATTAAAGAGTTTCAACAGCAAGGGGGTACCGTTTTATTAACTACCCATTTAATGAATGATGTAGATGAGCTTTGTAATCGAGTGGCCTTTATGGCAAATGGCAAAATAGCAGAGATAAATACTCCCAAAAACTTAAAACTAAAGCATGGGAAAAGATCAGTAGAGATAGAGTATCAGGATGCAGACGACATTGTAAAGGAATCCTTTGCTTTAAACTCTTTAAAATCAAATGAAAGTTTTATTAATATTATCAGAACTAAAGAGATAATAACTATTCACAGTAAAGAAACTACCCTAGACAATATTTTTATTAAGCTGACAGGGGTGGAAAATAATGAGTAACCTGGTTCCTTTGCTTTTAGGAGAGCTGCAGCGGATGAAAAGGTATCATATTCTTGGGGCTAGTTTAGTAGTAGCTTTAATATGGATTGGTGTAATGCAATTGTCAGGGGTTCAGGATGTCAGTCGCCTTTTTCCGCTATTGGTGATGCTGGATGCTACTTCCATGGCCATTCTGCTAATAGGGGTAACGCTTTTTTTTGAAAAGCAGGAAGGGACAATGAAAACCCTGATGGTTTCTCCTATAAGTCGTGGCGAATATATCTTATCAAAAATATTGGCAAATATCGTTTCTAATCTTGTGACATTAGTTTTTTTATATACCTACGCCCTATTATTTAAAGAAATAAACATCAACATTTTGGGCTTAACCGCCGCAGTGATATTAATCGCCTTTTTTCACTCTTTAATTGGAGTTATGATTACTTTCTATTCAAAAGATTTTGCTGAACTTCTAATAGGGATGATGAAATACTTTTTTCTGCTAATGCTGCCTGTACTCCTTGAGCAGCTTGGCATTATTAATAACGATGTCATAAAAAAGCTTCTTTATACTATTCCCACTAAAGCTTCAATGATATTACTAAATGCTGCCGTAGGTGGAATAAACCTTGGAGAAATACTATTAGCTACAGTCTACTTAATAGTAGCATCAATAGGATTATATGTTACGGTTTTAAAGAAGTTCTACGAATTTTCCATGAAGGAAAGCGGTGTATAGTATGTACCAAGCATTTATTATCAGTGAACTTAAAAAGTGGTTTCGAGATCCTTTAATGCGTTTCATGGTGTTTTATCCATTGCTCTTTGGCTTAATCGGAAGATATGTAGTGCCTTGGTTAGCTGACTTCAATAACTTTAATGTGGATATGTTCGCCGATATAATCTTAGTAGCCTTAACCTTGCTTACACCTCAGGTTTACGGGGCATTAACAGGCTTTGCCATCTTAGATGACAGAGATGATCATATCCTTACTGCTATTAAGGTTACTCCTTTAAGTATTCACCAATATTTATCATTTAGGCTAGCTACAGTATTTATCCTATCCTTCATAGCCTGTACCTTTGTCATGTGGTTTTCGAATATAGGGAACCTGCGGATTGTAAATATTGTCAGTATAGCATTTTTAGCCTCTTTAGCTGCACCTATGACAGGGCTATTGATAAATGCTTTAGCCAAAAACAAAATCGAAGGATTTGCCGTCATGAAGGGGGTGGGCACTATTCTGGTATTCCCCATGATATCTTTGTTCTTTATAGACAAGAAGGAGCTGATTTTTGCTTTTGCCCCTGGTTTTTGGCCGGCTAAGGCTATCAGCAGCTTGATAAGGGGAGAGGAAATTTTGCTTTTGACCTATAATCATTATTATCTAATAGGGCTTGTTTATGTTATACTTTTAAATATAGTGGTTTATAAGACCTTTCTACAAAAAGAAAAAGTTTAACTTGAATCTCCCACTGAAATAAGAAATTGTTTAAATGTATTAATGGATTTTTAAAAAGGAGAGCAATAATGGCATTAAAATTTGAAAACAAAATAGATGCTGGCAGCTGTAAATTCGGCACCAATATTTTAATAATGACTTCAGTCCAGGCCGAAAGAGATGCTATCTTAGCTGGATTAGCTGGCCATAATAGCTTTAATGTTCAGCTGGCAGGAGTTGGGCCAATATCAGCTGCAATAAAAACTACTAAAGCATTGGCAACTGGCCAGTATCAACTAGTGATAAGCGCTGGGATTGCTGGAGGCTTTGCTGAAAGAGCAGAAGTAGGCTCTCTAGTAGTGGGTAGCTACATGGTGGCCGCTGACCTAGGAGTTGAAACCCTTAATGGCTTTAATAGTTTAGATATGTTAGGCTTTGGGTCTACTGAGATTCAAGGGGAAGCTGCCCTGATAGAAGGAATCACTGGGGCGCTGCGGGCAGGTAACGTGCCCGTTAACATTGGCCCGATTCTCACTGTAGCCACTGCCACCGGTACTGCTGAGAGAGCTGTGGAGCTAGCGCGGAGGGTGCCAGGGGCAACCGCTGAAGCTATGGAGGGGTTCGGTGTTGCTTTGGCCGCTAAGGAATATGGTGCTAAGGTCATGGAACTCCGGGCCATTTCCAATCTAGTAGGGCCTCGGGACCGAGCGGCATGGCGCATCGAGGATGCCCTAAAAGCCCTTACAGCTGCAATGTCAGTATTACCGGAGGTGTTGCTGTGAAAATTATTTTTTCTCCCTGTCCTAACGATACTTTTATATTCCATGCTTGGGTTCATGGGCTTATTCCAGAAGCTCCTAAGCTTGAGGTCTCCTATAACGACATTGATGTCACCAACAGTTTGGCAGTTAGTTCAGATGGACCTGATATCATGAAGATTTCATATGCTGCTTTGCCTTGGGTCCAGTCGGATTACGCTTTGTTGCCCTGCGGCGGTGCATTAGGCAGAGGCTGCGGGCCACTGGTCCTTACTTCTAGTAAGCTTAACAGCAGCAAGAGTCCAACTGCTCTAGCGGGCCAACGAGTGGCAGTACCTAGTGAACGTTCCACCGCTTACCTGCTCTTTCGGTTATGGGCAAGTCAGCAGATACCAGGTGGAGTAGGAGAAATTGTCGTTCTGCCATTCCATGAAATTATGCCAGCAGTGCGGGATGGAGTGGTTGATGCTGGGCTAGTAATCCATGAAGCCCGCTTTACTTATCCAGTCTATGGACTTAATCTCCTAGCTGACCTAGGCAACTGGTGGGAGAGTGATACTAACCTGCCTATTCCTTTAGGAGCTATCATCGCTAAGCGGTCATTAGATCTCTCAGCTATTAGCGGCTGGATTAGGGAATCGGTCAAATACGCCTGGGCCCATCCTGAGGCTTCTACTGAATATGTGCTAAGCCATGCTCAAGAGCTGTCTATTGAGGTGGCAAAAGCCCACATCCAGCTTTATGTAAATGATTTTAGCTATAATTTAGGAGAGATAGGCTATCAAGCTATTGATACTTTGCTAAGCAGAGCCTCTGCCGAGAGGCTGGTACCAAAGGTTGACCTAGAGCAGCTATTGTCTCCTTAAAGCCGTGCCAGTGAACATTGACTCAAAGGGTCTAAGCAACCAGTAAATGCGGGATTAACTTGGACAATCTACGCCTTAATGGTTATAATAGGAAGAAGAGCGATGTTTAAGGGAGTGATTTACGGATGGAATGGATTAAAGTAAACAAATTGTATGACACTGAAGAGAAAGCCCAAAAGGCAGCCAATATCATAGCAACTACTGAAGCAAGATTAGCCAGCCAGCCTAAAGGTCCCCAATATGAGGTGGAAACAAAGATTGAACCTGTTGAAGAAAAATGGCAAGTCCTTTGGCGCAAGGTATTTGTAGGTTATCAATCAGGCTGTGGCGGCGGTGGATGCTGTTCCTGCCAAGATACACCAAAAAAGAAAGAGATGGGAAAGGTAATACCTTTTAAAAAGCCCAGTAGCACATTATAAATTGATTGCTTTTATCCTATAGCAGTGCTAATATAAATATAATGCTATAGTAAAAAAGGGGAGCTGGCGTCAAGCCGGCTGAGATAGAGCATAGTGCTGCTCTGACCCATGACCTGATTTGGGTAATGCCAACGTAGGGAGATAAGTAAGTTTGTCATTAAACTACTTCCAACTATTGGTGGTAGTTTTTTTAGTGTCAAAATACCTAGCGAAAGGAGGGAAAATATTTTGCCTATATGTAATTTGAGTTTGCAGATAATCCCTAATGTGCCAGAGGATAAAATATATGAAACTGTAGATAGGGTAATAGATCTAATCAAGGAGTCTGGAGTTAAATATACTGTTGGACCTATGGAGACTACCATGGAAGGAGAGCTAGATCAGCTGCTGGAAATAGTGAAGTTAGCGCAACAGGTTTGTGTCGATAGCGGAGTTAATAGGATATGCTCCATAATCAAAATTGATTATAGCGCCAAAGGAGTGACAATAGATGAAAAAGTGGGGAAGTATCGGGAATAGGTTACTGCCAACAAGTTTTTTAGTATTGTTAATTATCCTATGGGAAGCAGCGATTAATTTAATGCAGGTTCCTGATTATAAGCTCCCGGCTCCCAGCTCTATTTTAACGGCTTTGATAAATAATTTTCCATTATTATTGCAGCACAGCAAAACTACTCTTTATGAAGCAGCTATTGGACTAGTAGTTGCGATAATAATTGCTCTGTTTTTGGCAATAGTAGTGGACTCGTTTAATTTCCTCAAGAGAATTATTTATCCTCTGTTGGTAATATCTCAATCAGTACCCATAATAGCATTAGCCCCCATTATCCTAATTCTATTTGGATTAGGCATTTTGCCTAAAATATTAATTGTGGCTTTAGTATGCTTCTTTCCCTTAGCCCTGAACCTAATAGAGGGCTTGGAAAACGTAAATAGAGAACAGATAGATCTATTGAAAATTATGAAGGCCGACTCCTGGACAATTTTTAAAATGGTGCAGTTGCCCTCAGTTCTACCATATTTCTTTGCTGGGTTAAAGATTTCTGCTACATATAGTGTGATGGGTGCAATTATTGGAGAATGGCTAGGGGCAAGTAGTGGCCTAGGCATCTATATGACTAGGGCTATGCACTCTTTTAAATATGCTAACCTTTTTTCAGCCATAATTATTGTTGTACTACTAAGTATTAGTTTCTTCAAGCTCACTGAATTTTTAGCATGGCTGACAATGCCCTGGAAGCGAAAATTTGAAAATCAATAAGGAGATGATTTGAAGTGTTTACTAATAAAGGTACTAAACCATATTTATTGATCGTTGCAGTAATATTAATAGGAGCATTAATGTTGACGGGCTGCGGATCTTCTGCCACGAACCCAGGGGATACTAACGCGGTGGATAACGGAACACCTGTTAAATTAGAAAAAATTACTATTACCCTGGACTGGACTCCCAACACTAACCACACAGGTTTATATGTAGCCAAGGACAAAGGGTTCTATGAGGAGCTAGGTTTAGATGTAGAAATAGTTGAACAAACAGGGGGTAGTGCAGAGCAGTTAGTTGCATCAGGCAAATCCCATTTCGGCGTGAGCTATCAAGAAGGAGTTACATTTGCTCGGCTCAGCGACATACCTGTAGTATCAATTGCTGCAGTAATACAGCATAATACCTCGGGCTTTGCTTCCCTAAAATCGAAAGGGATTACAGGTCCTAAAGACTTTGAGGGAAAAAAATATGGTGGCTGGGGATCACCAATTGAAGAGGCCACAATTCAGGCTTTAATGGATATTGAAGGGGCTGATTTTGGAAAAGTGGAGATTCTCACAACTGGGGCAGCTGACTTTTTTGTAACTAGTGAAATGAATGCTGATTTCTCTTGGATCTTTTTTGGCTGGGATGGTGTAGCAGCGGAGATTAGAGGAGTAGAGCTTAATTATGTGGAATTAGGAGCAGTAGACCCTGCCCTAGATTATTACACTCCTGTGTTGATAGCAGGGGAAGCACTTATTGCAGAGAATCCTGGGCTAGTGGCAAAGTTTATGGAGGCTACCTCAAAGGGTTACCAATTTGCCATAGAGAACCCGACAGATGCTGCTGAGGTTTTATTAAAATACGCCCCGGAGCTGGATAGAGAGCTAGTGCTGGCGAGCCAAGAGTGGTTAAAAGATAAATACCAGGCTGAGGCACCAACTTGGGGCATCCAAAAAAGAGAGGTTTGGGAGAACTACTCTAATTGGCTGTATCAGCGGGATTTAATAGATGCAGAATTAGATGTGGATAAAGCCTTTACAAATCAGTTTATCACTCAGTAAAAATTTGAGTAGACAACATGTTATTGGGGGAGAGATAAAATGAATACAAGAAAATTAATAGTTAAAAACCTAAGTAAAACCTTCCCCAATAACGGCCAAGAGCTCTCGGTACTTGAGGATATTTCTCTTTATGTCCAAGAGGGAGAGTTTGTAACTCTGTTAGGTCCTAGTGGTTCTGGCAAAAGCACTCTCTTTAAGGTAATTGCTGGATTAATAAAAGCAGATCAGGGGTCAGTCATAATAGATAGTAAAGAAGTGACCGGTGAAGTAGTAAAGCTAGGCTATATGCCCCAGCAGGACTTGCTGCTGCCTTGGAGAACGCTGCTGGAAAATGCTTCCCTACCCCTGTTAGTCCAGGGAAAACCAAAGCAGGAGGCCTACCAGCAAGTAAAAGAGCTGTTGCCGGTATTTGGCCTAGAAGGCTTTGAAGGCTACTATCCAGAGCAGTTATCGGGAGGAATGCGGCAAAGAGCTGCTATGCTTAGAACTATCTTAATTGATAGTCAAGTGATGCTCCTAGATGAGCCCTTTGGAGCGCTAGATGCCCTGTCGCGGGAGCGGCTACAAGAATGGCTATTGGAGATTTGGGAAAAGTTTAAAAGGTCGGTCTTATTTATTACCCATAGCATAGACGAGGCTATCTATCTTTCTGATCGTATTTACGTTATTTCCGATCGACCTAGCCAAATTGTGATAGAGCAAGCTATTAAAATACCCCGGCCTAGAAAAAGGGAAATTGTCACTACTCCCCAGTTTGTGAAGTATAAGCAGATTTTAATGGAAGCATTAAAATAGTAAAAAGTAATTGAATAATAGAGTGAAACTGAAAGCACAGGGGATTAAGTAATTTTTAAAAACCCTGTGCTTTCGCGGTTTCATTGCACTCTTTTATCTCACTTACTTTGTTTTTGCTTTGCTTACTTTTATAACCAGGAGGTAACCTCTAATTAAGGTTATCTTTGCAGCGGAGCCAGTTAATTCATTGCTAAGGCCCCGGCTAGCTCCGGCAAACAATGGTGCGTTATTTAATACATATTTTAATCCGGTAGTAGTGACTCCGATAACCTCTTCCGTTAAAGGAAAAAGCGAGACATAATCTCCGGGCTCGCCAGCTATAGTTAACTCCGCTGATGCCACATAAACCTCATGTGCCTGGTCTACTAGCATTGTCCTGATGCCATGCTTAAGAGGCAGCATTAACAAAGTAATATTGGCAAACAGGTGGTCCACCCTTTTCCCTAAAGCTCCGAAGATTAATATTTCCTTAGGTTTCATGCCAATGGCATAATTGATAGCCAGCTCTAGGTCCGATTCATCCTTTTCCGAGGGATACTTTCTTATCTTAATCCGAGAGTCATCTAACTCTTTTAGTAGGTTTTTCTCCACCGAGTCCATATCCCCTATGACTAAATGAGGGGTTAGGCCCATGTCAAAGGCATAATTTGTACCACCATCAGCACAAATGATATAATCCTCTTTCCTTATTTGCTTGAGATAAAAGTCATACTCATCATAGCTGCCATTGGCAAAAATAATCACTCTATTTTCCATAGCTCTCTACCTCTGTGGCTACCTGAACTTTTTTAAAGAAGATTGAGTCGTGTTTCTTCATATACAAGAGGGCCAACCCAAATGAAAGGATATCAGCAATGGGGAAAGCCATCCAGATTCCTGTTAATTTGAACATCATGGGTAGGATTAAAATTAAAGGAATTAAAAACACTACCTGTCGCGATATGGAAAGAATCAAGGCCACCTTTGCATTTCCTAAAGCCTGAAAAACTCCGCCGGTAACCATTTGGATACCGATAGTAAGCGATAAGGCGAACATAATTCTTAGGGCTATTTGCCCCATTTCAATAGCAGCAGTCTCATTAGTAAATATTAGCATTAATGCTGTGGGAAAAACCATTATTATCACAAAGGATATAGCCACAATAGCTGTGGCCGCTTTAAAGGCTAAGCCGATAGATTCTGTCACCCGCTCATGCTGATTAGCTCCATAGTTATAACCTACTATAGGCAGTAATCCCTGAACAATACCCACAATTGGCATTAGGGAGAACATTAATATCTTGTGGATGATACCAAATACCCCCACCGCCAAATCTCCACCGTAGAACACCAACATGTGATTGGCAAAGACAAACATAATACTTCCTGAAGCTTGTTGGACAAAGGCTGAAGAGCCAATGGAAAGGATCTGCTTTATTACAGTTATTTTCAATTTGAAATAGGATGGGTTAAAGGAGAGGCTGCTTTTGCCAGCCACAAAATAATAAAGCAAGTAAATTGCAGTGACTCCCTGTGATACTACGGTAGCCAGCGCTGAGCCTTTTATTCCTAAACCGAACACAAAGATGAAAAGGGGAGTTAAGACTATGTTAAGACAAGCAGAGATAACCATAGTCATCATGGCGATTTTAGCGTTGCCTTCAGATCGTACGACATTATTCATGGAGAAGGCAAAGGCAAAAAAGATAGTTCCATATAATATAATCCCTAGGTAATCTTTGGCATAAGGTAGAATAGAGTCGCTTGAACCAAATAGTAATAGTATTGGCTCTAATAAAATTAATCCAAAAACCAAACCGGATACGCTGACTATTAAAATCATACTGATAATATTGCCAAATATCTGATTGGCATCCTCTAGCTTGTTAGCCCCCAGCATTCTTGATATTACTGAAGCCCCACCAATACCAATAGCACCTGCTAATGCCATAATGATCATTTGCACTGGGAAAGCAATGGATATAGCAGATACACCAATCATACCCACTGCTCTAGCTACAAAAATTGTATCTACAACATTATAAAGGGCCATTACCAGCATCCCGAAGGTAGCAGGAACAGCTAACTTGGTCAATAGACTTGGAATAGGCTCCTTACCCAGTCTTTCACTTTGTTGCTTCATCAGCAATACACCCCTCTCGATCCTTTTGGACATGCTCTTTGGCATTATGAGCCATTTTCATTAATATGTTAAAGGCCTTTTCTACCTCATCCTCAGTCATGCCTTCTTTTAATATATCGGTCCAGCTTTGGAGAATTGCCTGAAGCTGAGGCTTAAAATTTTTGGCCTCCTCTGTTAAAAAAATTCGATTAGAACGGAGGTCTTTTTCATTTTGCTTCCGGAAAACGTAGCCAGCTTGTTCTAATTTATTAATTGCCCTAGCAGTAGTGCCCTTATCAATATTTAAAAGATAAGCTAATTCCTCTTGGGGCAAGCCATCCGTTTGATATAAAACTAGTAAGAATAAAAATTGACCTTTTCCGATATTATAGGGCTCTAATTCTTTGGTAAGATAGATATGACCATAGCGATAAAGAATAGAAATCCATTTTCCAAGAGAAAAATCCGCCATGTTACACCTCCTTTGTTGCATATGCAACAATAAATGATAGTGTTAATTATAACGCCAAATTGGTTGTCAATGCAACTAAAAAAACAACCAAAAATAAATAATTTTGTTCACAAGATATTTATTAAATATAAAATAGATTGTTTCATCAGAAAGTACCTGTATAGTAGAAATATAACACTTATAATCTCCCCTGAAAAAGCAAAAATTAAGATTAACAACTGAGAAAGGAGTGACTTTTTCACATGCGCAAACTAACCGTAGCAATGGCAGTATTTTTGTTGATGTTTGTAGCGGCACTAGGAGTTCTTCCGGTTAATGCAAACGATGGAATGGCTGTTAACACCAATGAAACAGTACAGTTAACAGAGGCCCAGCAAAAAGAATTAGCTACCCTACACAAAGACATATTAGGTAAGCGCAAGGAAGTAATATCCAAGTATGTTGAATTTGGAGTAATTCCTAAAGAAAAAGGCGACAAAATCATTACTCGGTTGGAAAAGAAATATGAAAAGCTTGAAGCAAATGGATTTATCCCTAAATGTGAAAAATCCAAATGCAAAAGATCTAACAAAGAAGAAGTTAATTAAGCTAATAAAAGGAACTGCCCATAGTGGACTGTGAACTGCCACACTGGGACAGTTTCTTTTATTTTTAATTTATTTTATTAACATATAAAAAGTATGAAGGCTCTTCTCTCATGAGAGAAGAGCCTTCATTAAGCCTCCTTTAGAAAATTCCCCGCGGCTGATCATATACATATAATCTTCTTTTCCTAAGAGCCTTTTTGTGATTTCTGCTGTACTTAGACCCATTTCTTTTAGTCTGTGAGCCTTTTCTTGTAGATTATCATAGTAGGAGAGCTTTCGTTTAATAGTTTCCGGGCCCTTTTCAACAGCCCCCAGGTGGCTGCAAAAAATAGTGGAGAAGTCTAACGTAGATAGGAACTCCAAAGACTTCCTAACGGTGGGGAGGTGCTCCTCCGAATAGAGATAGATTGCTCGTTCGCCGATATATAGATCACCAGTAAAGAGCCAGCCCTGCTTTTCCTCATAGAGGCAAATATGATCTGGCGCATGACCTGGAGTTGCCAGCACTTTAAATTTATAACGGTCTGTTTCAATAATAGAGCCAATAGCTTGAGCTGCCCCTGCAGCGGGGCTATCCCAGACAACTCGCCGATATAAAGGTATTGTGGGCGGAGAAGCTAAATAGGGAATAGCTAGACTATGAACATAGGGCAATATCCCTAGGCTGTTAAAAAGATCTATATTGCCAGCATGATCCTCATGGCAATGGGTGAATACTGCCTGATCAACCTGGTTTGTCTGATAATATTTTTGCAGCTTTCTTTTTGCCATAGCGGGCCCGCCATCAACAACTAGTCCATCAATTAAAAAAGAAAAAACTACCCGGAGCTGTCTGCCGAGAAAGGTTTTGGATAATTTAAGACAAGTTACCTCATGCTTTTTGTTTTTCATGTATAACAAGGGAATAACCACCTTTTATGAATTATAAAACATTGGTATTTATTATAAAAACATAATAGTATTATAGCATAGAAAAATTAGTTGGCAAGGAACGGGAACAATTGGAACAAAATTGCTATCACAACAGTCTATTATGTCAGGTAAATGTTAAAGGGGGCTAGATAGTGAAAAGAAATAAGCTAATTTTATTAGTAGTATTTTTAATATTTATAGTTTCGGCTAAGGTATATCTCGATAATAAAAATTCAGATTCAGTAAAAGTAGCTGCTGGAGAAGATAACGGCACAGCAAAGCCTTCTATTGAGCTAAGCTTTACGCCTCTGCCTATCACTAAACTTGACCCAATCACTATTGAAAGTGAGTGGGAGTTGATTGAGAGCAAAACAGTTCACAATATATCAGGGGTGGAACAGATTTTAGTTAGCATTTTCAAAGTGAATGAATGGGAAAACATATTAATCCTGCAGGATAAGCATGGCTTTTATGACTTGGCCATGAGCTTTGAAGGAGGCTTAGAGAGAGTTACTGTGAAGGCAGTAGATATGACTGACAACGGCGCTGAAGAACTATTTATTTCCACAGTGCAAGGAGCTACTGTGACAGATTCAAAAATATTTAGCTATGATGGAGAAGCATGGCTGTGTCTCTTAGCTTCTGAAAATCTTATCAACGTAGATTTAGATGGGGATGGTAAGACTGAATTGGCTGCCACCTCTATGGGAAGCGTGCCAGGCTTCGTTTCAATTTATCGCTACAATGACACTACCTTTGAGAGTAGTGATTTAGTAGCAGCTACCGACAGCGTCCATGTGGCTATTATCACTGACAATAACCGGAAATTAATTGAGACCTTCGACGGTGAAGCCACTTACTATTATCAGGTGGAATTTCTTGCGGAGGGAATATTCTTGGTACCTATAGACTTATGAA
>JAWSUQ010000038.1:0-12178 GCA_033549265.1 Bacillota bacterium | reverse complement strand
CAAGTCAATATTGCTAGGTTCTTTCTCGGTTTGACTTGCTGTTAAAGGAGCAAACTGGGCTGCCTTAACTGTAACATCCTTGCTCATAGGTTGTGTTTTAGGCTCACTGCTAAAGCTATTCATTAAATTATAATTATCATTATATGCTTGACTTACGCCTTGTCTTGTTGCTGGCGGCTTTGCTGAGGGCTCTGGTGTAGCTGATTCAGCATTCATTTCACCTAGCAGCTTCTGTACCATATTGGTAGCTACCGGAACAGGCATTAACTGCATCATTTCACTATCCATTAAAGAGCCAATTACGATCCTAAATGAAACACAAACTAAATTTTCTGCTATCGTACTAACTTTTTCCTCCAGTTTCTCTTCACCAAAGTTAACTAGATTCACATTAGGTGGAGAAATATCAATTCTCTCATTTAGAACTGTAGATAACGAAGTAGCTGCAGAACCCATCATCTGATTCATTGCTTCGCCAATAGCACTTAAATGGAGTTCGTTTAGCTCTCCGGGACTTGCTTGACCGCTTCCCCCCATCATTAAATCTACAATTATAGAGGCATCTTCTTGTTTAATAACCAGCAGACTATTACCATCTAGACCATCTTTATATTGTACATCCACCGCAACAAAGGGAAGCGGATGTTCAGCTGATAGTTCGTCTCGATGGATTACTGAAACCCTAGGAGTCGTAATTTGAACTTTTTTACCCAGTAAGGTAGATAAGGTTGTAGCAGCTGTCCCCATGGAAATATTAGCTATTTCTCCTATAGCATCCTTCTCTATATCAGAAATTTCCACAGTAGGCTTTGGCGGACTATCAAAGTTACCGTCTCCTTTTAATAGAGCATCTATCTCTTCTTGTGATAACATAGTGTTATCCATCTGCATCATCTCCTTCAGTAACTATAGACTCTACTTGAACCGCCAACTTACTTCCTACTAAACCTGGTTTGCCTAAGAATTTCACCCTGTTTCCTACAACAATTTTAAAAAGATCATCAAGGCTTTGTTCTAACGGGACAACATCCCCTACTTGAAGTTCAATTAATTCTTCTACAGTTATTTTTGCTTCCCCAACTTGGACAATCACTGGAATTTTTGTTTTTTCTATTCTCTTTTTTAATGCAGCAATAGTTTCGGTTGTATATTCTTTTGCGGTAGAGGCAAACCAAAAGTGGGTACTCAATTTAGAGATGATAGGTTCAAGCAGTAAGTAGGGTAAACAAAAATTAATCATTCCCTCGGCTTCCCCTATTTTTGCCTCTAATGTTATAACTATTACCATTTCTGTTGGTGAAACAATTTGGGTAAACTGCGGATTATGTTCTATAAACTCCATAGTAGGTGTTAAATCTACTATATTACCCCATGCCTCCTTTAAGAAGTCAAGCATCTTTTGATTTATGCGCATGACCACAGTTCTTTCAATATCAGTTAAGCCTCGAGATTGACTATTTCCTAGACCTGGCCCACCTAGCAAACGCTCTATCATCCCAAAAACGAGAACAGAATTTATTTCAAAAAGGGCACTCCCTTCTAAAGGAGCCATTTTAAAAATATTAATAGCAGATGGATTCGGCAAAGACCTGATAAATTCGTCATAGGTTAATTCATCAATAGAAGCTACATTAATTCTAACAGCTGTTCTTAGGTGGGCAGATAAATAGGTAGTTACTGATCTAGCATAATTTTCATAGATAACTTGCAATGTATTCATCTGGTCTTTAGAAAATTTATTTGGCCTTTTAAAATCATAAGTCTTAACTTTTTTCTTTTTATCTTCTTGCTTCATCTCTTCTAAATTTACTTCCCCTGTCTGTAGCGCAGAAAGAAGATCATCGATTTCAGCTTGAGATAATACTTCTGACAAACCTCCACCCCCCCTTTTAACATGGTGTTATTCTATTGAAATACAAAAGTGTAGAAGTATATTTCTTCGATTTCCCCAGTAACTAAAATATCGTTCATATCCGAAATGATTTCTTGCTTTAATGAATCTTTACCAATTGCGGTTTGTATATCGCTAATGCTTTTTTCACCCAAAATAGTGATAATCTTATCTCTAATTAATGGAGTCTTCTGGTCAATTTCTTTCCGCAAGCCATTTTCACTCATGACAAATACTATTTGAGTTCGCAAAAATCTCCGTCCTTCTGCTAGATTGACAGTAAACTCATCCATCTCAAATATGGGACCAATGTTTTTGGAAACGGTAGACTCCACAACCTCATCCTCAACCTTTGGTTCAACCACCATTCTTGCTACTACATATGCTATGCCCGCAGCTAAAATAATAATTGCAATGGCCACTATAATCAGTCTAATATCTAATAGACCCTTTTTCTCTTTATTCTCTTCCTTCTCTTCAGGCATATTAGTAACCTCCTTTAGCTTTCACCATTACGCTTGTTATTTTCAACTCTTAAACGGGTTTTAGGTGCTAAAAATGCTTTCATTTTTTCTTCAACTATTCTTGGGTTTTCTCCTGCTTGAATTGACAAAATACCTTCAATCATTACTTCTTTAATTAATATTTCCTCACTGCTTTTCACCTTAAGTTTTTTGGCTATTGGCAGAAAGAAGAGGTTAGCTAATAGAGAACCATAAAAAGTTGTAAGCAAGGCCACTGCCATACCAAAGCCTAGCTGCTCTGGTGAACTTAGATTTGCCAACATATTAACTAGTCCTACTAATGTCCCTAACATCCCAAAGGCTGGAGCCATTGCCCCTAAAGTTTCAAATAGCCCTTGTCCCGCTTTGTGCCGCTCTTCCAAAAATGTCAATTCAATATCGAGAATGCTTCTAACTAACTCTGGATCTGTTCCATCTACCACCAGTTGAATACCTTTCTGCAAAAAGACATCATTAAGCTGTTCAGCTTCTGCTTCTAGCGCTAACAATCCTTCTCGTCGAGCCTTTTCAGCAAATCTAACTAAGTTTGTGATTACCTCAGCAGCTTCATAGCCTTTTTCCTGAAAAGCTATTTTAACAGTTTTTGTCTGCTGAATTAGGTCCTTTAGTGGGTAGCTAACAAACACAGAGGCAAATGTTCCGCCTACAACAATAAGTAAGCCAGACCAGTTAATAAAGCTAGAAATTTCTCCTCCTTCAAGTATTGCAAATGTTATCAATACTATTCCAATAACTATTCCGCCTACCGTTGCTAAATCCAACAATTGCACCCCACTTTCTAGCTCATATCATCGAGATGAAAAGGCCTGACAATCAACTTTTTATATGTTACTATTCTTTGAATTACCTCATCTGTTGCCTCTAGTACCACTAATTTTCTTCCAGTTGTTAAGCTAATGATTGTATCTGGTGTAGATTCTATAAACTCTATTAATTCAGCGTTTACTACTAGTTCCTTGCCATTTATTCTAGTAACCTTTATCATCTTACTCCTCCTTTAATGCTTCAAGAGTCTAAAGAAATTATAGCTTGGTGTAGAGATAATCAGCTACACCAAGCTTATATCACATCTTACCTCTTCATATTTGTTAGTTCCTGAAGCATTTCATCAGAAGTACTAATAATTCTTGAATTGGCCTGAAAGCCCCTTTGGGTAGCTATCATATCTACAAACTCTTCAGACAGGTCGACATTTGACATCTCAAGGGATCCAGGTAATATTGAACCTCTACCACCAGTTCCAGATGCACCAATTTGGGCAATCCCCGAGTTGTTTGTAGTTCTAAAGAGATTGCCTCCCTGAGATACTAGCCCAGCAGGATTCTTAAAAGTAGCCAGGGCAACTTTGCCTAATTGCTTACTCATACCATTAGAATAGATTCCATAAATAACTCCAGTTGCGTCAACTGAAACACTCTCCAAAGTGCCACTTTGATAGCCGTTTTGGCTGTCAACTTGAATCGTAGTTGGTGCCGAATACTGGGTTATTTTCGTTAAGTCAATATTAATAGTTACCTCATTGCCTGCAATATCAGTAAATGTTAACTCCGAGTTGCCACCATCGATAGGCTCCTTACCAGTAGGATCAAAAACTAGATTAATATCGTTTAAAGTGTCTTGATATGCATCGCCTACTTTAACTCGAGCAGAATAAGTCCACTCATCCACATTATCACCTTTTGTGAAGATAACTTCCATCTGATAACTACGTCCATTTTGATCATAAACTTCTATAGGTGCATATGCCATAGTTCCTGGCGCAACCTCTGAGCTCAGGTTATTTGTTAAGACCATTGAGTCAGTCACTTTAGCCCCCGACTCTCCACCAATATTAATTCTTAAGTCACTTAGCGCATCAATCCCAGGATTAGTGTCATCGATAATTCCAGTTACCTGATCTGGTAACCAGCCTTGCACCTTCATTCCATCTGCGTTAAGTAAGCTTCCATCCCGATCAAAAGCAAAAGTGCCTGCTCTAGTATAAAGAACTTCTTCACCAGCTTTGACTAGAAAGAAGCCATCGCCCTCAATAGCCAAGTCAGTTATTCGACCTGTTGTTTGAGTATTGCCGGGAGCATGAATCACATCTATACTTCCTAGCCCTAATCCTAGGCCTACCTGTAAAGGGTTAGTTCCCCCTTTATTATTTTGAGGTGCAGAACCTTCTTTAATGGTCTGGCTCATGATCTCCTGAAACGTTACTCTGCTCTTTTTAAAGCCAACTGTATTAACATTTGCTATATTATTGCCGATTACATCCATCTTGGTTTGATGAATTCTTAAACCCGAAATACCTGCATACATCCCTCTTAACATATGTTTTTGACCCCCTCAAGTTTTCGAGGCAAATTCGTATAGTATCTATCAGTCAACTATACACGACTTCCTAATAAGGTCCAGTCTTTGTATTTGCCTACATAATAATGGCGCTATCAATATTAGTAAAAACGTTATCCTTTAAGCTTTTTTCATCAACTGCTGTGATTACCACTTTATTTGGTACACTTATTACATACGCCCTGCTTTCAATAATCACCAATGATTCTTTAGCACCCTTAGACTGGGCTTTATCGAAGGCCGACTCTAATTTGGCCATTTCCAGACTATCTAACTCAATATTTCTTTCTGATAACCTCTTCTGAGCGTGAGCAGAAAATTTAACTTCATTTTTAGTAATCTGACTTTGCAGCACTTCAGCAAACGAAGTATTATTAGCTTTTGATATAGTACTGTTGCCAGATTTATTGACATTATTTTTGACTGGTGCAATCATCGGTTGAGGCATGTAAATTTTATTCACTTGACTCCACCCTTTCTTGATCTTCTTCATTTTCCTCAGAGTTTGTTGCTGCTTCTGCCTCAGGATTATTTAGCTCAATTCTTTCCACCAAGCTTAAACTTATAAGTTGATCATTTACTAACAGTTTTGGTATTCCATCAACCATTCGAATTTTATTAACCAGCCCAGTTACTTCACCACTTTCAGTTATGGCAGTTACTTTTTTCCCAATCAAACCTATTGCCTGGCTTACAAGTTTCTCATGCAAGGAGCTTTGTTGATTTGCTAGCATTAGCTCTGCGCTCTCAGCAAACTGCTTAAAGCTGCTATTTAAGTTTTGCATCTGCTCTAGAGAACTAAATTGAGCCATTTGAGCAATAAACTCCTTATCTTCCATGGGCTTCAAAGGATCCTGAAACTTAAGTTGAGTCACTAACAGCTTCAAAAAGTCGTCTTTTCCTAAGGTCTTATTGTCATTTTTAGTGCTATTTGTTTGGCTTTGCCCCATGATTTCACTGACTTTCATAAATCCACCTCCCTTTACACTACGTATTCAAAGGTACTATTTTGACGCAATGCTTCCCTCCTGCTGGCAGGAGTTTCACTAGTATCATATTCCTTAATTCTACGAACCAAACTAGTTTTTTGCCATTGCTGCTGTGGCCTACCTTCCCCTAGTTGCTGTTGTCCCACACTCACCTCAAGCTTCGCTTCAGTCATGCCTAAATCTTCTAAAGACTGTCTCAACTGAGGCAGACTCGATTCAATAAGACTTTTTACCTGGATACTGGCAGCTGCAAATTTAGCTAATACAATTCCTTTTTCTACATTAATGCTTAAAGAAATTCGCCCCAGCTCTTTAGGATATAACTGAAAACTAATTTCAGATTTACCTTCATTCAACATTAATTTTACGTTCTGCATTACTTGGTCCTTAACTAATTGACTATAATCAATTTTCTGCTCAACTACCTTGCTTTGTAGCTGCTGTTGGTTTATGTTTGGATTCTTAAATATTGGTTCTAACTGCTGCAGAAAATTCACTGGATTATTGTTATCATCCGGAGCACTTTTCACCCCATTACCCATCTTCTCTAGTAAATTAACAATTCTCTTAGCAACTTGTTCGGTTAGACTATCATCAATGGATTCACTAAAAACAATACTATCTTTAGTTGTTTCTTCAGCAAGCAACTGATCTTCTTTAATTGCATAATGCCCAGCACTGTTGCTAGATGATTCTTTTAACCAGACCCATCTAGTATTAGTGGGTACTGTATTCTCTGGAGTACTCCTTGGTGTTTCACCCCTAACAGCATGATTTAATTTTATTTGTTCAACTTCTTCCAAAGGCCTTTGATCAACAGAGAGTAATTTAAGAATCTGCTTAATCTCTGGGTCTAACTTAGCAATAACAGGGCTAATTTCTTCCAGTTTAGCACCAGTAGCCTGCTGCTTTAGTGCTTGGAGCTGTTTTAAAGCATAAGCCAGTTCTAATATGCTTTGATCACTTAAAGACTTTAATAGAGATTGCGGATCGTATTGGACCCCTGAATCTGTAGCCTCTATCAGATTAAACTCCGAAGTATTCTCTTGTTGAATTAAAGAAACAAGCACTTCTATTGCTTCTGTCAACAAACTAAAATCAAAATTTTCATCATTTAATAAGGGAGATTCATTATTTGAACTTAGCACTAGATTAGCTTCACTTTCACCATCAGTAAAAATCCTATCTGTTGGCATCAGCATACCCAACAAAATGTCTAAAAAGCTGCCCTCAGAAGCTTCCAGTTTCTTTTTAACTTCAGTGTCTAATAGTCCAGTTCCTGTCAGCGGCATTATAATTCCATTCATCATTTTCATCACCTCCTTTTAAAGCTAATAATATAAAATTAGTTAATTGACAATTTTTTAGTCAATCTACCGGCAACCTCAGGCTTCATTGAGCTTAATATTTTGGTAGCCTGTTCCCTAGGTATTTGCTGTAAAATATCAATAATAAGGTCATCACTAAGGGTCATAAATATTTCTGCAGCTATAGCAGGCTTCATATTTTCATATATTTCTACTAGCTCATTAATGCTGTTTTGTTTGCTTTCTTGTGCTTCTTTATAAGCAGTTAATTCAGTTATCATAGCTTCAAGTTCAACCAATTCCAGCTGCAGCTTATTATTTTCAGTTAAGGTATCAGTTAATTCCTTTTGCAGCTCTAAAATTTGTTTTTGAAGAGAAAGGTTTTCCATCTCTAGAGGAGACACTGCCTCTTCTTCATCAATGTTTTGCTCTGTAGCAACCATTGGTCCAATGACAGGGACATTACTAAGTCTATCAAGCCATTTAACTAAACCAAGTACATCAAGCATAATTCCAGCAGCAATGATTATGATTAAAACAGATAACGCAACTAGCTTATTTGATATTGTTTTTTTTGACATAAGCTACCTCCATTAAGTCCCTGCTGAAAAAAATCTAGTAACAGCTATCTCATCAATATTACTTTGTTCTTGTTTAGAAAGCTCAAATAAAGCCTGCTGGTACTTTCGTTCCTTTAATTTTTCAAGTATTTTTCTATCCTTAATTATTTCACTAACAATTTCCAGTTGCTTTTCTATTTGTTCTTGGCATTTTTCACATACTAAAAGCTGCTCATCAATTTTTCTATGTAGCACTGGAAAATAGTTGTTATATATTCTTAACTCTATCACTGAATAGGACTTTTTGTCGGCAATCTCTTTACTATAGTTATCGTGAGTATCCTTTAGAGAAGTTAGCACTTCTTCTGCTTTTATGAACTTTTCTTGCAGTATGGAAAGCTTCATTAATTCTTGTTTTTCTTCCTGAACCTTTAGATTTAAAAGTTTTTGTAAAGAAAAATTAAACTTCACATTATTTCACATCCTCAAAAAGTTCAAGTAACTGAGTAGCTGTCTCTTCATAGCTATAAGCCTCACTTACAGACTGCTGCAAAAATTCATTACACTTAGCTATGTATTTCAGAGCAAAATCGATTTCTTTATTACTGCCTTTTTTATAAGCACCAATATCAATCAGATCCTTAGATTGATAATAATTTGCTAAGGTTTTTTTCAATCTTTGGGCTGCTAGCTTGTGTTGATCGCTTACAATGTCGTCCATTACTCTACTGACACTATTTAACACGTCTACAGCGGGATAATGATTTTGAGCTGCTACTTGCCGTGAAAGCATTATATGTCCATCAAGAATACCCCTGGCAGCATCTGTAACTGGTTCACTAGTATCATCACCTTCTACAAGAACAGTATAAAAACCAGTAATAGACCCTTTTGTAAAATTACCGGCCCGTTCCAATAACCTTGGTAGCATAGAAAACACAGAGGGTGTATATCCTTTGGTTGCAGGAGGCTCTCCTATTGCTAAACCAATTTCTCTTTGAGCCATGGCAAATCTAGTAAGAGAGTCCATCATTAAAAGTACATCTTTCCCTTGATTACAAAAATACTCCGCAATAGCAGTAGTTACAAAAGCAGCTTTAATCCTTATAAGGGGTGGCTGATCGGAAGTAGCTACAACTACTACTGACTTTTTCAGCCCCTCTTCTCCAAGCTCTTCTTCCATAAATTTCTTTACTTCTCTACCTCTTTCGCCTATTAAACCGATTACATTAATATCAGCTTTTGTATTTTTTGCCATCATCCCTAGTAATGTGCTTTTTCCGACTCCACTACCGGCAAATATTCCCAATCTTTGTCCTTTGCCACATGTTAATGCCCCGTCTATCACTTTAACGCCTACTGACAAAGCTTCTGATATGTTTTCCCGCTGCAGGGGATTTGGTGCGTTTTGCTGAATGGGAAATGGCTTGCCATTTATAGGACCAAGTCCGTCAATAGGTTCTCCAAGGCCATTAAGCACTCGACCTAATAACTCGTTGCTGGCATTTACGGAAAGCTGTTGGTTCAGAGCTTTTACAACACATCCTGGAGCTAAATCTGTAGTCTCTCCCAGTGGCATGAAGAGACATTCCTCTTGATTAAAGCCCACGGCCTCTAATATTAGCTCTTGGCCTTTAGCAGTAGTGACAGAGCACAATTCCCCAAGGCAAACTCTAGGACCTCTAGCCTTAATAGTCAACCCAATTAATTGGGTTATCCTACCAGACTTTTCAATAGGTTGCACTGATTCTATTCGTTTTTTCATATCAGTGAGTTTATTCATTAATGTCAGCACCTATTAAAATATCTTTTATTTTTTCAATTGATTCAGCTATTTTTAATTTATATGTACCAGTACTGGTAGCTAAAATACAGTCACCCTTAGCCAAATCACAGTCTATTTCTATGCTCAACTTATCAACTGGCCAAAGTTGTTTTTTTTCTAATTCCATTATAAGCTCCTCTTTTACTTCAGAAGAAACATAGATAATAATTGATGAGTGATGATCAGGCTTAGCCTCATCAAGCATAGCTTTTACAATTGGCAAAATAGATGTTGGCGCAAGAGTTAGTTGCTGATATATTAATTTTTCGGCAATACCAATAGCTAGCTCTATTATTTCTTCCTTTACTTCAGCCATATAGTTATTCTTTTTTTCAATGGCTTCTGCTAATAGGCCATTAGCTTCACTTAATACTTGTTGCTTTTCAGCTTCTACTTGTTTCTTCCCATTAACAAGTCCTTCGTTGAAACCCTCTTTAATTGCACTAGCTTTAAGGTCATCGGCCTCTGCAAGTACTTTTCTTCTGATAGCTTCCGCCTCATCTTTAGCCTCTTTGATTATTGCCCCTGCCCGAACTTCTGCTTGTTCTAACAATTCCCGGACAATTTTCTCTGTTTCAGCAACAATATCTTTGGTATCGTCAGCACTTTCTGAATCGATAATAGCTGTTTGAACCAACTTAATAGGAGTATCAAAAATCAGGCGATTAGACTTGATAACCTTAGACAATGATTTCATCTCCTCCGCCCCGGGCAATTACAATTTCCCCTAATTCTTCAAGCTTGCGAACTGTATTAACAATTCTCTGCTGGGCATCTTCCACATCTCTAAGTCTAACGGGACCCATAAACTCAATGTCTTCTTTAAGCATTTGAGCAGCCCGCTGAGACATGTTGCGCTGGAATTTTGCTGCCACATCTTCACTAGCTCCTTTTAATGCCAATGCTAAATCGCCTGTGTCAATTTCTCGCAATACCTGCTGTACTGCCCTGTCATCAAGCTGAACAATATCTTCAAATACAAACATTCTCTTTTTAATTTCTTCAGCCAGTTCAGGATCATCTATTTCTAAAGACTCCATAATAGTTTTTTCTGTACCTCTATCTACTCTATTAAGTACATCAACTACAGCTTGAATACCGCCAGCGCTACTGTAGTCTTGTGTCAATAAAGATGATAATTTGCGTTCAAGTACTTGTTCCACTTCTTTTAAAATTTCAGGAGAAATTCTATCCATCATGGCAATTCTTCTTGCTACGTCAGCCTGTCTTTCAGCTGGCAGGGCTGACATAATAATAGCTGCTTGTTCTGGGTCAAGATAAGCCATTATTAAAGCAATAGTTTGAGGATGCTCTGATTGAATGAAATTCAACAACTGACTAGGATCTGTTTTCCTAATAAAATCAAAGGGACGCACCTGAAGCGAAGACGTCAACCTATTTATTATTTCTACCGCTTTCTGGGTACCTAAAGCCCTTTCTAACACTTCTTTTGCATAATCTATGCCACCCTGACTAATATAGTCGTTGGCTACACAAAGCTGATGAAATTCATTTAACACAGTATCCCGTTGTTCACTGGTCAGTTTTCTGACATTGGCTATTTCTAGTGTAAGTTGCTCAATTTCATCTTCTCGCATATGCTTAAATACATTGGCCGACACTTCTGGTCCTAAACTAATAAGCAAAATAGCAGCTTTTTCTCGCCCTGTTAGCTCTTGTTTTTTTCGTGCCATTATGCTCACCTCGAATCTTCAGCTAGCCATGTTTTTAGCAAATGAGCTACTTCGCTAGGTTTTTCTTTAGCCAAGCCTTCTATCTGTTTTTTCATTTGATTCTTTTCCTTTTCTTCAGGAGTCAGTTCAATCTGCTGCTCTACCACTTCTTCAAATTGTTTTATTTGCTTATTACTTCTTTGAGCTTTACGAATAGTCCTTACGCTAACCCCCAGGACTGCTAATATTACAACTAGACCAAGACCATAGGTTATTAACTGTCTCATAAATTGCTGCTGTTGATATTCATCCATTCTAGCGTTCATATCATCGAAGGCAGAGGTATTAAAAGGCATTCCGATTACTTCTACTGTATCGTTTCTATCAAGCCTAACTCCTGCAGCACTAGCTACTAAATTTGCAACCATTTCTCTACGAGCTGGGTTAAGTTCCAATTCTTCCCCTGTATCAACAATTACCGAAACCGATAAGTGTTTAACAGCACCGGGACTTGTCTTTATGTATTCCTCCACCACATCTACTTCGTAATTTCTTATGTTTTCATTTCTTTCATACTCAGAGGTAGCATCATTAAGTCCTACTGGAGCCCCTCCTGGATCCACTACTCCTCCATTTGGCGTGGTTCCGCTTGATGTTTCTTCAAGAGACGACTCACTGCGAACAACATTGTCTCCAAAGATCTGACTTCGGCGCTCCACCTCATCAAAGTTCAAATCAGCGCTAACCCTAACTACTACACCACCGTAGCCAAAAGGCTTTTCAAGCATTGTTTGGATGGATTTGGCCAGGTTATTTTCAAAATGGTCTTTTATTTCTAACTGATTTGCTGTTAACCTTGCAATAGTGGGAGTACTATTATCTAATACATTTTCTGATAGAATATTTCCATTAGTATCTACTACTGCTACCTGTTCTGGGTTTAAGCCTTCTACACTGTTAGCAACCAGGCGCATGATAGCTAAAACTTGATTTTCGTTCATTTGAGCATAAGGTTTAAGCTTCAGTAATATCGAAGCAGTTGCATCTTTATTATCTTGAGCAAACAATGTAG
>JAWSUQ010000037.1:0-12180 GCA_033549265.1 Bacillota bacterium | reverse complement strand
TAGCCATATCAATTTTTCCTCGCGAGATTCATTACATGGCTAAGAAGGAATTATTTAAAAATTCTCTGGTAGCAGCATTTTTAAGAAGTTTGCATGCATTTCCTGTAGATAGGGATGCTCCAGGACCTAGCAGCTTAAAAATTCCCCTTGGGCTGTTAAAAAAAGGTGAAACGGTTGGAATCTTTCCTACCGGTACTAGAACAGTGAACAATTCTCTCAAGCAAGGAGCAGTGACAATAGCCCAAATGGCTAAAGCACCTTTAGTACCTGTTGTTTATAAGGGGCCAGTTGGTCTCAAGGCCAAAAACTTCTTTGCCAGAGAAACTGCTAGCATTACTATAGGTGAGCCGGTACATTATCATAATTTGACGGGACAAAATGCTAAAGAAAAAAAAGAAAAAATAAAAGAGGACACCTTAGAACTAGAGAATATTTTTAACCAACTAGAAAAGGAAGCTACTTAGAAATTATCTAAACAGCTTCCTTTTTCCTAATTCTAGCTTTTAAAATAGGTTATATCGTCTGTGACCTCTTCCCGGTTAATGGTCTGAAAGCGCAGGTCAGGATTCTTCTCCATAATCCAACGGAGGTCCAACTCACTATCTAACAAAACAACTATATTGTCGTCATTATCCCTCACATAAAGGCAGTTGAAGCCGCTTAGCTTAGAGGGATCAATCTTTTTATCGCTTTTTATCCAACGGGCAAACTGATAGGGCAATCGGTGAAAAACTAAGTCTACACCATATTCCCCCTTTAAGCGGTGTTGAAACACTTCAAACTGTAGCTCTCCTACTACCCCTAAGATAATATCCTCTGTGCCATGTAAAAAGGTTTTATAAATTTGCACTGCCCCTTCCTCAGCTAGCTGGAAAAGCCCCTTATGAAACTGTTTATGCTTCATGGCATCGCGAGTAGTGACCTTGGCAAAATGCTCAGGAGTAAATTGGGGTAGCTTATCATATTGGAAGGAGTTGCTGGCAGTCAGGGTATCTCCAATTAAAAAGATGCCTGGGTCAAACAAGCCGATAATATCTCCAGGGTAAGCTTCCTCTATAATATGACGATCCTGAGCTAAAAACTGCTGCGGTTGCGCTAGCTTTATTTTTTTCCCTAAGCGAACGTGATTAACAGTCAAATTCCGTTCAAACTTGCCAGAGCATATTCGCAAAAAGGCTATTCTATCCCTATGGGCTGGGTTCATATTAGCTTGAATTTTAAAGATGAACCCAGAAAAGTCATTGTCTATTGGATCTATTAGCCCAATATTACTGTTTCTTGGCCCCGGAGCAGGAGCAAGCTTCAGAAACTGGTCTAAGAAGGTCTGGACACCAAAATTAGTTAAGGCACTGCCGAAAAAGACAGGCGTTAGTTTCCCTTGATTAATTTTGTCAGCGTCAAAGGAGTCGCCAGCAATATCTAAAAGCTCTGTATCCTCTAATAGCTGTTGATAACGGTCAGATCCTAGTAAGCTTTCTACCTGGGGGTTAGCTAACCCATCGTGGCCTAAGGGCATCAGCTCTCGTTTTTCATCGCCCCGGAATAACTCCAAACGATCATTAAAACGGTCATAAATACCAAAAAAATCGGAGCCCATTCCAATAGGCCAGTTCATGGGACAGGAGCGAATCCCTAGCACCTGCTCTAGTTCCTCCAATAAGTCCAACGGCTCCTTGCCATGCCGATCCAGCTTATTGACAAAAGTGAAGATAGGAATGTTTTGCATTCGGCAGACCTGGAACAGCTTGATTGTCTGGGACTCTACCCCTTTAGCCGCATCTATTAGCATCACAGCACAGTCAGCAGCTGTTAAAGTGCGGTAAGTATCCTCACTAAAGTCCTGATGGCCTGGGGTATCCAAGATATTTATGTCATGCCCAGCATAAGAAAACTGCATCACGCTTGAGGTTACTGAAATACCTCGCTGCTTTTCAATTTCCATCCAATCGGAGGTAGCAAACTTTTTTGCCTTTCTACCCTTTACCGTACCTGCCAATCGTATAGCCCCACCAAATAGCAACAATTTTTCGGTCATCGTTGTTTTCCCAGCATCTGGGTGGGAAATTATTGCAAAGGTTCGTCTTCTATTCACTTTATCCTTTAAGTCTTGCATTAATGTAGTCATTAGTTATTCACTATCCTTATTTCAAAATTCTATTAAGTCATTGGGATAAAAATTTATCACCATAATAATATAGCACACCATCGCAATAGTGTAAAATAAATAGCTAGTACATGATGGCTGTTAAACATAAAAGAATGGTGTTTTCCACCATTCTAATTAGTAGCCTTTTGAGCCTGTATATTAGCTAATAAATTTTTTTGTGTTTCTAGCCTACCTTTAAAATCCTGACATTGAGCAACTGTTTGATTATTGCAGATATTCATTAATAAGTTTAATGCTTTATTTAAAACCTGTGCAATTAACTTAACTAACAGAAATTGCTTTTTAATATCATCATTACCCCCTAGTTTAAAGGAAGGGGTTGTATTGTCTTCAATAAGCTGCCGGGGAGTATGGTTAAGCCCATAGTCAGTACATTCTTTTAAAAGTAAAAATATTTCTTGGTTTGCCTTTGCATTTGAGAGAATCTTATAAAAAGACTGGACCGGATAATCATTACCATCTAACCAGCGGGTAGCAAGATGAGGTTTCGAGATAAAGTACTCCATGTAAAGAGCGCTATCTAGCCCAGTAATAGCTACCGAAGCACCTTCGCTCAGAAAACCGGATTTAATGTTTTGATAAGCGGTCCAGCTGCAATTAAAGCAACGATAGCCTTGAATAAGTACTGATTTGTCTAAGTCGCTTTCAGCAGTATTTCGAAAATTAGTTAATAATTCTGCTAGCAGCTGAAACTGAGAAGTTATTAATTTTTCACATTCGGGAAAAGAGTTATGAAATAGACTTGCTCTTGCAGCTGCTTTTTCAGTAAGCTCCTCTAAAAAATTACTAAAGTTTGTCTCCATAATAACCTCCTCAATGACAATTATAAAGCACATATATACCACAAGAGTATAAAACTTTTATAGCTACTTTATTTTTAAGTAAGACAAATTATACTATAAGATACATGCATATTCTACGGAATTTTTTAAATTATACAAATTAAAATACTATTTATAATAGGAGACTCCAAAAAAACATTGCTTTAAGAATGCTATTGTGTTAATATTATAACAACTAAAACAGTTCTAAGTGATTCTCATATGGCTTCACAGATATGGTGTGAGCATTGACCAGGGAACCGTAAACTGCCCTAGGCTATGAGAGGTGTATTTTTAATGCGCCTCGATAGTCTAGGGTTTTTTTTACCCTTCACAACTACCCACTATTTACCATAGCACTAGTCGCACTACAAATATCAGATAGATAATCCATTCGAAACGTTGCACTAACATTATTGCTATCAGTTCCTCAAAATATACTTTCATTAATTTTTAGAAATTCTTTTATAGGAGGTGGTCCCATCAGAAGAATTAAAAAGCTTAACATATAAACAAAAAAACTAAAGTAAAGAATTGGTTCTGAGAGTGAGTAGCAATTTCTTACGAAACTACCTACACAAGGAGGAAAAGAAGCATGGAAAGTAAAGTAAATACTGTTAATACCTCGAAATACGAATTAGATGGAAAACCACCTTTATCGGAAGCTATACCCTTAGGAATGCAGCACGTTTTGGCAATGTTTGTAGGAAATGTAACGGTACCCTTGATTATAGCAGGTATACTTGGACTTACTGTTGCAGAAAAAACAATTTTAATTCAGTCTGCTATGCTTGTAGCGGGTCTTGCAACTCTACTTCAGTTATACCCCATAGGTAGAATAGGTGCAAAAATGCCTGTAGTTATGGGAACTAGCTTTGGATTCTTACCAACTTCAATTGCCATTGGAAATTCCTTTGGTTTAGCAGGGATTTTAGGAGCTCAGTTTGTTGGAGGATTTTTCTGTGCCATTCTAGGTTATTTCTTAGCTCCCCTGAGAAAGCTGTTTCCACCATTAGTTACGGGAACTGTTCTTCTAACTATTGGTTTATCCTTGTTACCTAGTGGAATTAATTATGTAGCCGGTGGAGCTGGAGCTGCAGACTTTGGTTCATTATCTAATTTAGGATTAGCTTTCTTTACGCTAGCTGTTATTATCTATTTAAAATACTGGACAAAAGGCTTTACGAGCTTAGCCGCTATCTTGATTGGTTTAGTAGCAGGATACCTAGTAGCTATTCCTATGGGTAAAGTAGATTTTTCTCCAGTGGCACAAGCAAGCTTTTTCTCAATCCCAAATCCAATGGTGTTTGGATTAGCATTCCATTGGGAAGCTATTGCAGCTATGTTGATTATGTATATTGTAACAACTGTTGAAACAGTAGGAGACATTTCAGGGGTTGCAATGGGCGGTGCTAATCGGGAAGCAACAGATAGAGAGTTATCAGGCGGTATTATTGCTAATGGTCTAGGTAGTTCTTTTGCAGCATTATTCAATGCATTACCTAATACTTCTTATAGCCAGAACGTTGGTCTTGTATCCTTTACTGGAATTATGAGTCGTTACGTAGTTATGACTGGAGCAGTATTTTTAGTAATCGCTGGACTTTTCCCTAAATTAGGTGCTCTTGTAGTTTCTATTCCCCAAAGTGTACTAGGTGGAGCGACAATTGTAATGTTCTCTATTATTGCTGTGACAGGTATTAGCTTAATCAGTAAAGATGAGTTAAACCAGAGAAATATTATTATTGTAGCATTGGCCTTAGGTTTAGGACTTGGTTTTGGCTTAGTGCCAAATGCCCTGCAGCATTTACCCGAATCTGTCAGAATGATCTTCGGTGGATCTGGAATAGTAGTTGCTTGTGTAGTTGCGTTAATAATGAACATAATTTTACCTAAAGAAGAATCAAAGGTGGATAGTGGAGCTAATACCTCTAACGTAACTGCTAAGTAATTTAGTTAAAACCTGATTCAATTAAAATTTTGCTCTCAGAACCTTTTATATTTATAAAGTACAACTAGAATGAGTACAAGGATAAAGGACAGTTATGGAATTAACAAGCATATGAACAGTAGCCCATCAGTGGAGGGAAGCCTCCACTGATGGAATTATTTTTAAGGCTTATAGGAAGGAGTGGTGAGGAATGCTGACAATCGGAGAATATCTTAAGCCTAAGAGTGTTAAAGAAGCCTATGAGCTATTGAATTCAAAGAAAAAAACTGCGTTAATCGGTGGTGGGGCTTGGATAAGAATGAGTCCAAGCAGAAGAATAAGCTTAGCAATTGACCTGTCTCAAGCAGGCTTAAGATATATTAATGATACAGATGAAACAATTGAGATTGGAGCTATGACAACATTTGGTGATATTGATAAAAGTCCCATACTACAGCAATACTTTAGTGGAATAATTCCTAGATCCTTTCAGGATATCGTAGGGGTACAGCTGAGAAATATAGTCACCATAGGTGGTACTGTTTACTCTAAATATGGCTTTTCTGATGTTATTACTGCCCTGTTAGTTTTAAATTGCAAGGTGGTATTGCATGCAAAGGGAGAACTATTACTGAAGGACTTTTTAATTTTACCGGTAAGTGGCAAGGAGAGGGATGTGCTTGAAAAGCTTGTTATTGATAAAGAAGAGCTAAAGGCAGCATTTCAAATGATGCGCAATTCCCGAGGTGATTATGCTATTTTAAATGTAGCAGCAGCTAAAAAAGACAAGGAATTTAAAATTGCAGTGGGGGCTAGACCACAACGAGCAATGCTGGCGGAAAAGGCAATGGAATTTATTAGCAACAACCCTATTAGTGAGGAAACTGCAGCCAAGGCTGGTGAAATAGCTAGTGAAGAGCTTCATCTAGGAAACAATTCCTTAGGAACTAGTAAATATAGAAAAGCCCTTTGCCAAGTATTGGTGAAAAGAGCAATACTGGAGGTGGCCCATGAAAATTAATCTAAAGATCAATGGAATAAAAAAGACTTTAGAGTTTGAACCACATGAGTATTTGCTGGATGTTTTACGTCAAAATGGTTACCTAAGTGTTAAAAGGGGTTGTAATACTGGCTCCTGTGGTCTATGTACTGTTCTCATGGATGGGGCGCCAGTCCTATCCTGTGCCTTGTTGGCAGCTAAAGCTGAAGATAGTGAGATTACTACAATTGAGGGAGCTCAACAAGAAGCTAAGGAAGCAGCCAGTTTTTTGGTGGCAGAAGGGGTAGATCAGTGTGGTTTTTGTAGTCCAGGTTTTTTGCTAACTATCTTGGCTATGAAAAAAGAGCTGACAAAACCAACTGATGAAGAAATCAAGCATTATCTTGCCGGTAACCTATGCCGATGTACTGGATACGTAGGTCAGCTAAGGGCCATCAAGAAGTACCTGGAGGTGAGATGATGAAAGAGATAAATAAAGCTATTCCCAAAGTGGACGGCATGTCATTAGTGTTAGGAAAGCCTGTGTACACAGAGGACCTTGCTTTTAATAATGCTTTGATAGTAAAAATGTTGCGAAGTCCCCATGCCTTTGCTAGGGTTAAATCCATAAATATTGACAGGGCCATGAAGCTTGAAGGGGTTGAATGTGTATTAACCTATCAGGATGTACCACGGAAGCCGTTTACTAGGGCTGGTCAGTCATATCCTGAGCCATCAACCTATGATAAGTTCATCTTAGATGAGTATGTTCGTTATGTAGGTGACGAGGTGGCTATCGTAGCAGCTACAACTGAAGCAATTGCAGAAAAAGCTTTGAAGCTGATTAAGGTGGAGTATGAGGTGTTGGAGCCTGTATTAGATTTTGAACAGGCAGAAGGCCACCCCTCAGTTATTCATCCAGAACCAGAGGCCCATGCTCTTAAAGACACCGGCTTTGATCCCCGTAGGAACGTAGCGGCTACTTTTGATACCTCTTTTGGAGATTTAGAAGGAGTAATGACAGCATGTGATGTTGTAGTGAAAGGTAGATATTATTCACAAGCTCAAGCTCATGCTATGATGGAAACCCATCGAGCCTTCACTTATTTAGACCATCAGGGCAGGCTTGTGATTACATCATCAACCCAGGTGCCCTTTCACGTCCGCAGAATAGTAGCCTATTCATTAGATATTCCTGTAAGCAAGGTAAGAGTTGTAAAGCCAAGGATAGGCGGTGGCTTCGGGGGCAAGCAAGCTCTTCACAGTGAATTTTTTGTAGCAGCGGTTACCTTGAAAACAGGAAAGCCTGCTAAAATAATCTATACCCGTCAGGAAGCCTTTGAGTCTACCTATAGTCGCCATGCAATGCGTTTTGACATTACTATTGGAGCCACTAAAGATGGAACAATAAAGGCCATTGAAATGCAAGGGCTTTCTAACACTGGTGGTTATGGTGAACATGCCCAATCAGTATTTGCAGCTTCCGGGCTAAAGGTATTACCTATGTATAATAAGGTTGACGCACTAAAGTATGGTGGAAAGGTTGTTTATACTAACCAGACCCCTGGAGGTGCCTTAAGAGGCTACGGAGTGACCCAAGGCAACTTCGCTTTAGAGTCTGCCATGAACCAACTAGCAGAAGAGCTTAACATGGATCCTACGTTGCTTCGGCAAAAAAACATAACAGGAATGGGGGAAACCCATCCCTTCTACAAGAAGGCGCCAAATGGTGCCCAGATTACCATAGATAGCTGTGAACTAGAATATTGTATTAATAAGGGCAAAGAATTAATCGGCTGGGATGCAAAGTTTCCAATAAAAGCAGTGGCACCTAATAAAGCGCGAGGAGTGGGCATGGCTGTTTCAATGCAAGGGGCAGGAATTCCCAATATTGACATGGCTGGGGCTACTATTAAGCTTAACGAAGAAGGCTCCTTCAACCTATTGGTAGGTGCTACCGACTTAGGTACAGGAAGTGATACTATTTTAGGGCAGATAGCTGCTGAGGCCTTAGGTGTGTCTTCTGAGAAAGTTATTGTTTATTCTTCAGACACAGATATTACTCCTTTTGATACAGGGGCATATGCTTCCAGTACCACGTATGTATCGGGCAATGCTGTCAAAAAAGCAGCGGAAAGCATGAGGCAGATGATTGCAGAAGAAGGAGCCAAATGCTTAGGGATTGATGTAACAGCAGTGGAATTTAATGGAGAGAAGGTATCTTCAGTAGATGGTTATAGTGAAATATCATTAGTGCAGCTATCCTTACAGCTATTATATAGTCAAAATCAAAAACAGCTGGTGGCATCTGAATCCTTTTGCAGCCATAAATCTCCGCCGCCATTTTTAGCAGGGTTTGCTGAAGTGGAGGTAGATTTAGAAACTGGTAAAGTTGACTTAGTGGATTATGTAGCTGTAATCGATGGTGGAACTCTTATTAACCCTAACCTGGCCCGTATTCAGGTTGAGGGTGGCCTCGTTCAGGGAATTGGCATGGCCATGTTTGAAGAAGTAAAACGGAATTCTCGAGGTAAGCTTATAACAAACAATTTAATGCAATACAAAATTCCTACTCGTGAGGATATTAATAAGATCACAGTGGAGTTTGTAGAAAGCTATGAACCCGACGGACCATATGGCGCAAAATCAGTGGGAGAGGTTTGTATCAATACTCCTCCGGCAGCAATAGTGGCAGCTGTTTACAATGCTACAGGAGTAAGAATTACTAGTCTGCCTGTGACTCCAGAAAAAGTTTTGCTAGGACTTAAGGAAAGGCACAACTCAAAGGAAGCTTAAACTGGTAATATTATTTTTTAATCACTCATTACTTCATACTAGTAGTGAGTGATTTTTTTTATAGATTCCGAATTCATTTTACGTAAAGGTCAAAAAGATATGAAATGCTTTTTAGCCACATGAAGCTTCACTTTATAGCAAAAGAAAGAATAAATACTTAAGCTAATCTAAATAATAAACTCATGATTAATTTCAGCCATTAAATTTCAGCCTTAATAGGGAGTGAAGCATACTATGAATTACCGTAGAATATTTACTTCATTTTTTGCTTTAATTTTAGTAACGATAGTGACAGTTGCTCCGGTTATAGCACAGGAATCAGAGCTTGCCTGTCTAGATATTCATCGGGATTTATTTCTAGCAACTCCGATGCTGAGGGGGGCAGATGTACTGGAACTGCAGGAACGATTGGCTGAGCTGGGCTTTGATCCTGGTAAAGCCGATGGTGTATTTGGCAATCAAACAGAAGAAGCTATTATTGAGTTACAGCAAGAAAATAATTTGCTACCAACAGGAGTGGCAACCATGGAGCTATGGGACAAGATTGCTCAGCTCCAGGGTACTGAAATCAGTGCTACAGTTGGTGAAGTGCTAGCAAAACCTCAGGGTCAAGTTTCAATTGTAATTAATACGGATAAGAAGAGGTTAACAGTTTTTGATGATGACAAAATTCACGTAGAATTTCCAGTAGCAGTTGGAAAATATAATACCCCTTCACCTATTGGCGAATGGCGGATTATTCAAAAAAGCGCCAATAGAGGGGGGGCTTTAGGCAGTCGCTGGATGAGGCTAAATGTACCATGGGGAACCTATGGAATTCATGGCACCAATAAGCCCTACTCAATTGGTTCCAATGCATCCCTTGGCTGCATTCGCATGTATAACAAAGATGTGGAAAAGCTTTACGAAATCATTCCCCATGGGACACCAGTAAAAATAGTCAGCGAATCCTATCCACAATATCCACCAGGATTTAAAAAACGAAGTTTAAAAGAAGGCATGATGGGACCCGATGTAGTTGAAATGCAGCAGAACTTAAAGAATTTAGGTATCCTTTGGGGAAGAGCTGACAGTCGTTTTGGAGGTAGTACGAAGATGTTTGTTAAACGATTTCAGGCAATGACTGGGCAAGAAATAACAGGAGAATTTAATAAAGATGATTATGAAGCATTAGAAAAACTGGCATGGAGTTTATCGCCAGACAATAAAAATCGATAATAAAAAGACCCTGTACTGCAACCGGACTAAATATAGCTAAAAGAATGAGTAGCTTTAAGAAGATAACCTACCTTGATACAAGGTAGGTTTATTTTGTTGTTATTTGCTTAAGAATATAGAAGAAAGGAGCTGGCATCCATTGCTTAAAGTAATAGATATCACTAAGATATACCAAATGGGTGACAATACAGTCAATGCCTTAGCTGGAATAACCCTACATATTAATACATCAGAATTTATATCAATAATGGGCCCTTCAGGATCGGGAAAGTCTACCATGATGAATATTTTAGGATGTTTGGATCAACCTTCTGCAGGAAGCTACCTAATCGATAATATTGATGTAAGTGGACTAACTTCAAATCAGTTGGCAGAAGTAAGAAATAAAAAAATTGGTTTTGTGTTTCAAAGCTTTAATTTGCTAGCAAGAACAAACGCCTTAGAAAATGTAGAATTGCCAATGTTATATCAAGGGATATCAGCTAAAAATAGAAGACGTAGGGCTATCGAAGCCCTTGAACGAGTTGGTCTTTCCAACAGACTATATCATCATCCTAAAGAGCTTTCTGGAGGTCAGCAGCAGCGTGTGGCAATTGCTAGAGCTTTAGTAAATAACCCTGCTGTCATCTTAGCTGATGAACCTACTGGAAATCTTGACAGTAAATCTAGCCAGGAAATAATGGCAATTCTACAAGAACTAAATAATGAGGGGAAGACGATAATTATTGTTACTCATGAGCAAGATATAGCTCAGTTTACAAAGCGAATAGTTAAGTTTATAGATGGGCGAATAATAAATGACGCTAACGTTTTAGCCCAAAAAGATGCGAAAAAGGACCTGCTTTATACCAGTGAAGTGGGCAGATAGGTAAAAGGTGACATATATGAACTTTGTGGAAAGTATTAAGGCTGCCATGAGGAGCCTAAAGTCAAACAAATTGAGAACTTTTCTAACCATGCTTGGGATTATTATTGGTGTGGCTGCAGTTATTTCTTTGGTATCTATTGGGCAGGGTGCAAAAAAATCAGTTACCGGTTCAATTGAAGGCTTAGGATCAAATCTGTTAATAATTACTCCAGGTCAAAGGCAGCGGGGTCCAATACCTAATGCAGCTATTATTGGCAGCTTAAGACAGGAGGACTTGGAAGCAATTTTAACGGAGGTGCCCTCGGTAAAGACAGCTAGCCCTGAGCTTAGTGTTACTATGACTGTAGACTATCAAGAAAAATCCTTTATCCTGACAGGCGGGGAGCTAAGACGCAAAAGTGCGGTAATACTACGCAAACTAATTTAGTTGGAACTAATGAAACCTTTCAAAGGGTTCGCAATACATATACCGAAGAGGGCCGATTTATTAGTAGTGAGGATGTAGCTAATAGTAATAAAGTTGCAGTTCTAGGGACTACGGTGGTAACCAACTTATTTGGTGAAGATGCGGGGGACATACTTGGTGAGCAAATTAAAATAAAAGGAATCAACTATACTGTTATTGGTGTTCTTGAAAGCAAAGGATCTACCGGTTGGATGGACAATGATAATCGGATTATCGCACCAATTTCTACAGTGCAGCAGGACGTTTTAGAGGTTGATCACATAGGGGCAATCTATGTAGATATGCATAATATTAATTTAATGGATAGTATTTCTAAAGAAATTACAGGATTACTAAGAAGACAGCATCAGCTCGAAGAGGACGAGGCCAATGATTTTTCCATAACTAGTCAAAAGGATATGCTGCGGGTAGTAGGGACCATTACGGACTCCTTTACTATCCTATTAGGAGGTATTGCAGGGATTTCTCTCTTAGTAGGGGGAATAGGAGTAATGAATATTATGCTGGTGTCTGTCACTGAAAGAACTAGAGAGATTGGCATTAGGAAGGCAATAGGAGCTAAAAACAGAGATATTTTGGCTCAATTTTTACTTGAAGCAGTAGCCCTAACTGCAGTAGGCGGAAGTGTTGGGATTATACTAGGCTTTGTTTTATCGACAATAATTTCCAGAATAGCTGGCTGGGAGCCTAGTGTTACACCAGATGCTATTTTAATGGCTGTCGGCTTTTCTGCAGTAATTGGGATAGTTTTTGGAGTGTTTCCTGCTTTAAAGGCTGCTAAAATGAATCCCATCGATGCACTGCGATACGAGTAAAAAAATTATATTGAGACATTTGCTAAATTATAGTAAGCTATAGATTGTAAACGTGAACTAAAATAATATTAATATGCAGCACAGTCGCATAATATTAGCTGTCAAGTTGCAAAATACTAG
>JAWSUQ010000036.1:0-12554 GCA_033549265.1 Bacillota bacterium | reverse complement strand
GTCATGCTTTTCATCAAAACTGATTGGACCAGCTATACCTTCATATCCTGAAACTTGATTTAAATAATCATAAATTCCTGCTCTAGTAGCACCCTTTTCTTGAATTGCTTTTATAATTAGTTTAGCAGAGTCATAAGCTAAAGCAGCATAAGTATCAGGCTCCTTATTGTACTTTGCTTTAAAGCTGTTAACAAAATCTGCTGTTCCTGCGAATTCGATATCAGGATGGAAAAATCCTGTAAACTTGATACCTTCTACAGCTTGGCCCCCAAGCTTAATTAGTTCCTCAGAGCTAATACCGTCAGTACCTAGCATTGGGATATCTAGTCCAACTGATTGTCTCTGCTGAGCAATTAAAGCAGTTTCTACATAGTAGCCAGGTACAAACAGCAAGTCTGGGTTAGTACCCTTAATCTTAGTAAGCTGGGGACTGAAATCCTTTGACTGACCTTCGAAGTAAGTTTCTTCAATTACTATCTCAGCACCAAGCTTTTCAGCCATTGCACTAAAATCTGATTTAATCCCTAGTCCAAAGTCATTGTTTGCGTAAAGTATTGCTATTTTCTTTGCGCCCATCTTTTCAACCGCATATTTTGCCAACTGCTCTGCTTGAGTTGTATCCGTTAGCGAAATTCTGTAGATATAAGGGGTACTGCCATCAGTAATCGCCTTGTTAACGGAGTCTGTAATTACTGGAATTTTAGCAGCATCATAAATTCCTCTTGCCGCTAAGGTTGCTGAGCTGTTCCAATGGCCAATAACAGCTAATACCTTGTCATCAGAAGCAAACTTCTGGGCTACATTAGGTGCTTCCTTAGGGTTGCCTGTATCATCTCCTACCAACAGCTTAACCTGTTTGCCATCAATTCCCCCCGCTTCATTCACCTCATCTAAAGCTAGTTGAATGGCCTTTACCTTCATATCACCAAACTGAGCAGAATCCCCTGTCATCGGATTGGCGCTGGCGATAACAATTTCATCAGCGTTTCCTCCGCCACATCCTACTGCTGCCACTAGTGTCAAAAGGAGCACTACTAATAAAGCTAATTTTTTCTGCATCAAAATCCCCTCCAAGTTTTATTTCGGCCTAATCCTATGGATAAGCTTCATATCTACTATTAAAGCAAGACCTGTGCCAAAGGTCTTTTCGATGGTTTTAACTTCCCTTTCCCTTGTATTTATAAGGATTTTATTATCACAAAAGTTGTTAGTTAAAATAGTAGGTAAACCTAAATAGGCAATTTTTGCAGGGCTTTAAGTAATGGCCTTCTCTCCATGAAGAACCAAGCCTTATTTTTTACTAACGGCAAAATTTGCAGCTTGGCAAATATTGCAGGCCATTAACTTATATTAAGTAAATCTAAAAGGACTGAACCTGTATCATCCAGAATTCAGTCCTCTAAATCTACTTAATTAAAATTCTTCTAAATTATTTAAATGTTAAATGCTTAATTAGTCTGCTTATATTCCTTAATTTTATATCTCAGATTCCGTTCACTAATGCCCAGCACCTCAGCTGTCTTGACCCGATTTTCACCAAAGGCTGCTAATGTTTGCAGGATCACTTTTTTCTCAATATCCCTCATGCTTTCCCCTACATATATAGGAATTAAGTTATTGCTACTAATATAAACACCATCAGTTCTAAGACCTTCTGGTAAATCTTCTAGTTTAAGCTCTTCTCCCTCCGATAGGGCTACTGCCCGTTCAATAATATTTTCCAGCTCTCGATTGTTACCAGGAAAATTGTATCCTTCCAACAGCTCCAATAGCTTTACTGGTACATGCTGTACCCTTTTATTAAACACCTGGTTAAATTTTTTGATAAAATGCTCTACCAGCAGCGGAATGTCTTCTTTTCTCTCCCGTAAGGGTGGAATACTTACATTAATCACATTTAACCTAAAAAACAAATCCTCCCTAAAGCTGCCTTTAGCTACCTCCGCCTTCAAATCTCTATTGGTAGCAGCTATTACTCTCACATCTACTACTTCACTTTTATTGCTCCCTAAGGGTGACACTGCTTTATCCTGCAAAAACCTCAACAGCTTTGCTTGCAGCGCTAGATCCATCTCCCCTATTTCATCCAAGAAAAGCGTACCGCCATTGGCCATTTGAAACCGGCCCGGCTTAGTACGGGTTGCCCCTGTAAAAGCTCCCTTTTCATAGCCGAAAAGTTCACTTTCCAGCAGATGAGTAGGAATAGCAGCACAGTTTAGTACTTCTAGTCGATGAATTTTTCGCCTCCCCTGAAAATGAAGGGCTTTAGCAATCAGTTCCTTGCCTGTACCGCTTTCACCAGTTATCAAGACAGTGGAATCGATGTCCTTCACCTTTTCTACCAGGCTTAATACCTGCTCCATCCCTTTGCTTCTACTTACCATCCCTTCCTTACTGTATTTGCCGTAAACTTCTTTACTTAAATAATGAAGCCTTGTTTGTAAATTAGCGTATTCAATAGCCTTGTCTACCATTATCTGCAGCTCTGCCATATCAATGGGCTTAGTCAGATAATGAAAGGCCCCTTCTTTCATAGCCTCTACTGAGGAGCTTATACTGCCATAGGCTGTCATAATCATCACTACCACTTGGGGAAAGTGAGACCGCAGGTGCCTAAGTACTTCCAAGCCGTCTACAGCACCAATTAGCAAATCTAACAATACTACCTGGATGTTTTCTTGCTCTAAAATCTCTAACCCCTCATCTACAGTGTTGGTAGCAGCTACAATATACTTATCCTCCAACGCGTAGGTCAGTGAAGTACAAATAGCTTTTTCATCATCAATAATCAAAATTTTATCCAATTAGCCCACTTCCTTTATGTCATACTTAGGAAATTCTAAATAAACATTAGTTCCCCGTCCCAACTGACTCTCAAGCCAAATAGCTCCTTGATTCTCCTTAGTGTATTGATACGCAATACTAAGTCCCAATCCCGTACCGTCTTTTTTATTTGTGAAAAACGGATCAAATAACTTGTCAAAATCAGTATCTTCAATGCCCGTTCCACTGTCCCTGACAATTATCCTTACCTTAGTGTCATTGGCTAAATACCCCAGAATTGTAATTTTGCCTCCTGCACTGCTAGCTTCCAAGCCATTGAGCACTAAATTAATAACAATCTGTTTAAGCTGCTGCTTATCCACAAATATATTTAGGTTGGGGTCCACTTTAGCTTCTAGCTCAACCCCTTTGTCTTTTAGCTGCTTATGAAAAAGATTGATCACATCGTCTATTAAAGGCTTTAGTACCACCAATTCTTTCCTTGGCTGCCGGGGCTTTGAATACTCCAGCAAGTCTTTTACTAGGTTATTTAACCGTTCTATTTCCATGGGAACGTAGTGGATAAGCTCCTCCCGAAAGCGAGCATTGTCTAGCTTAACTGGAATTAATTCTACAAAGGTCTTAATAGCAGTTAGTGGATTTCTCAATTCATGGGCAATTCCCGCTACTAATCTTCCTAAAGATTCAATCTTATCCTGTCTTGCCAGCACACTCTGTAATTTTTTCACATGAGTAACATCTTTTATGTTTAAGATAAGACCATTAACTTGTTTTTCTTCATCTAACAATGGGAAGATATTATACTCCCACGTTGCTTCTTCACCAAATTCCTTTAGCTTAATTTCGTTGTCAAAGTATGAATCACCGGAGGATAGCGCCCGTTGCATCAACTTGGTGTTTATTAGCTCATTAATTGGTAGCTCACTGTAATGCTTCCCAAGAAAGCCCCGCTCTACTTTAACAAGGTGTGCTGCTTTTTTATTAATTGAGGTTAGACGACCTGACTGGTCAAAGGTAAGCAAGCCTACATAAAGGCTATCAAGAATTTGCTCTTTGAAGCGTTCCCGCTCAGCAATAGTGTTCTTGCTTATGAGCAGCTCTTCATTTAGACAAGCTAGTTCCTTAGTCCGTTTGTCTACTTCAATTTTTAGCCCCCTATTCCAGTGGAAGACTACCAATGTTCCCGCCAAAACCAGTAAGAGTAGGATACTGATGCCATAGAGTATTTTTTCCAGCAATCGATTAGGGGGTGATACCTCCTCGCCAAACCACTTTTTATATATTTCATCATAGATCCCATTATCTTTTATTTTAGCTATGCCTTGGTTAAATAGCTCCAGCAGTACTTCATTTTCTTTAGTTACCGCCAATCCATATTCAGTAGGCTCTAGCTTCTCCCCGATTATCTTAATTTGATCCCATTTTTTATGCTTTTGAATAAGATACATACCAGTAAGTCGGTTTCCAACAAAGGCGTCCACCTTTTTCTCTAATAGCAAATCAATAGCTTCTTCCTGATCGCTGGCCACCGCTAAGGTAACTCCTTCCATAGCATTCAATAAATCATGAGCGTAGTCAAACTCTTGAACAGCCACTGTTCTACCCTTTAAATCCGCTAAGCTAATGGGATAAGACCTATCCTTCAGAACAAATATAGCTTGTGAATTTACTACATAAGGGTCAGAGAACAAAAACTTCTCCTGCCGTATTTTAGTTTGGGTCATCCCTTGAATGGCATGGACCTCTCCATTAGCTAGGGCTATGACAGCCTCACTCCAGGGCATAGGCCGAAAGCTGATTTCCAATCCCTGCTGCAAGGCAACAGCTTTAATTATATCGACGTTAAAGCCCCGATAAACCCCATCTTCATCAACGTATTCATAAGGAGGATAATTTTCATCCCCTCCTATAATGATAATCTCATCAGTGGGCCAGGCCTCAGCAACCCCTGATATTCCGAAAATCATAGCCATTACCAATAGAACCAAACAAAATTTAATTTGTAATAATTTATAGTTCATAACTTATTCCTCCATGGAATTACATAAAGCAATTTTTATGCCAAACTAAAAGCAATTTTTAACATGACATAACTTGCAGTTCTAAAATTAAGAGGGAGTTGAATCTCCCTCTTAATTAAGAACTTGCTTCAATGTCAAACCTTATTTCAAATATTCCCGATAAGCTATTATTATCCCTGCTAAAGGAAACTAGGAAAAGTTGGGAAGTAACTATAAAGTAATGAATAGTAAAACAGGGCTAGCGAAACGGGCTATTTGGTATACATTGTCAAACATTTTTGCTATACTGAAGATATATCTCATTTTTGATAATTATATTAATTAAACGAAAGGAGCTAAGTAACTATGTTAAAAGCATACCGTTGTTTAATTTGTGGCGAAACCTATTTAGGAGAGACAGCATCGGATCGATGCCCCTTTTGTGGCGCAGCAGGCAAGCACTTGGTGGCTGCAGCTGAGTGGATTCCCCATGGGAAAGTAGCATTATCAGAGCAGAGCTATCAGGATTGTCAAAAGGCATTAGAATTAGAACTGGAAAACATGGCTTTTTATCAATGTGCGGCCAAAAAGACTACTAACCAAATTATGCAGGCCTATTTTAAGCGGTTAGCTAAGCAAGAAGGAGAGCACGCTGAGGTACTCTGTAAGATGATGGGCATTGATGAACCAGCTCCTCCCTCCGTTACCTGCCCCGATAACGATCATGACAATATGGAAGGCGCTCACAAAAGAGAGGATGAGGCAGTCCAATTTTATCAGGAGGTTGCTAACAGAGCCTCCGAAGCAAGAGTGCAAGAGGTCTTTCGGGCCCTAACGGAAATAGAGGCAGAGCATCTTATAATAAGCAGTATCTATAGATAAGCGATTTAAAAAGCAAGGCGGTCATTTTTATAACGATCCCTTGCTTTTTTTTCAAGTCCTCAAACTTAGCTTTTCAAATTGTTTCCAGAATAAAGCAGCATTATATCTACGTTTACATTTTTAGAAAATTGCCTTCGCAAATACTATTTTATATTTTATCTTATAATGTTGCCACTAGACGTTAAAGGCTATATAATATAGTTAATTATAAATTAAAAGGAGGAAATAACTAATGGTCCATAAATTTGATCCTAAAAATATGAAAAAGCTAGATAGTGAACAAAGGAGAAGAATGCTGCCACCGATTGATACTTTAATTAATTTAGGAATAGCAGAAGGGGATATCATAGCAGACATTGGCTGCGGCATAGGCTATTTTACAATTCCCGCCTCTAAGCTTGTGGGTCCTCAGGGGAAGGTCTATGCACTTGATATATCTGCCGAGATGCTAGCAGAAGTTGATAAGAAAGTGGCTGATGAACAAATCACCAATGTTGTCTCAATTCAAACAGAGGAAAACAGCTTTAAACTGCCGGACAGCACTGTAAGCTTTGCTATGATGGCCAATGTCCTGCACGAAGTACCAAATATTGAGCAATTTCTCTTAGAAACAAAAAGAATCATCTCCACCAGCAGCACTGTAGCGGTGATTGACTGGCAGAGAATCGAGAGCGAAGTAGGCCCGCCCATTGATCATAGATTAGCCAAAGAAAAAGTCCAACAGCTGCTGGAGCAGGCTGGCTTTAACCATGTCCACGCCAAGGATCTCAGCCAGCACTTTTATGTAGTTTTTGGGGAAAAATGAAAAAGAATCAATCATCCTTTGATGATTGATTCTACATATTTATAGCTTATCTATATCTTAGATTTCTTCATTGATTCCAAAGTTCTTACTGCCATTTCCTCCAGCTCATTAACGGCTGACTCTATCTCTTCCATGGAGCTGGTCTGTTCTTCAATACAAGCCGATATCTCCTCTGTGGTGGCCGCCGTTTCATTGCTAAACCTTATTGACCGCCTTAACAGAGGCTACCACTTTATCGCTCTCAGCAAAGCATTCTTGAGTTAACTGTGCCACCTGCAAAGCACTGTGAGACAGTTCTTCAGAGCCCCCTTGCAGCTGACCTAAGTTTGTAACACTATCTCTAGTACTATTGGCAATTCCATCAACACCAACGGCTGCTTCAGTCATTCCCTGAGTGTATTGCTCAACAGCCAGCTTCTACTTTTTTTGTTATATTCCTGCATGCATTGTCATATTTTGTAGGAAAAATGATAAATCATAAATTTCTATTTAATAAAAATAGAGCTGGGTCAGCACATACTCTTGCACCTATTACAAATACTAATACCATTATATTAACTCTAATGAAACTAACAAAAGACGGTTTTAGAATCGAGGGATATCAGATGAAACAAACCTTTCGGAGCTCATTATCAGATAGAGATAGTTTTACAGTAGTGTGGGAACTGGTTCCTGGCAGAGGGGCCCGGGAAAAGAGCCAGGAAATTGCTTTAAAAGCTGCGGAACAGGCTGCCCAAGGTAATAAGGTTCATGCTGTGACAATCACAGACAATCCCGGCGGAAACCCTGCCATACTAGCAGATTATCTGGGAATGGAGATTCTTAACCTTGGTATCGAACCACTAGTTCATTTCAGCTGCAAAGATAAAAACCGTCATCAAATAGAAAGCCAGCTTTATGCATTAGACCGGGCCGGTATTCATAATCTCTTGATCCTTACTGGCGATTATCCCGAAATACACGCCGGTAGAAGGCCAAAGCCTGTCTTTGACTTAGATTCAACCCATACCCTGGAGCTAATTTCAGAAATGAATGAGGGACTTGAGGTTGAGGGAAAGAAAAACCCTATCAAATATCAGCCAACTAATTTCTATGCCGGTGCAGCAGTTTCTCCATTTAAAGCCACGGAAGCTGAGCAACTGACCCAATACTATAAGCTAGAAAAGAAAATAGCTGCCGGCGCCCAATTTATCATCACCCAATTAGGCTATGATGCCAGGAAGTTCCATGAAGCCTTACAGTTTCTACGACTACACAACTTTGCTACTCCCATATTGGGCAATATCTATATTTTACCCTTTGGAGCAGCCAAAGTTATGAATGAAAATTTGATACCAGGCTGTGTAGTACCGGATAAATTACTTGCCGCTATCAAGGAAGAAAAAATAGAGTCGGATAAAGGGCTAGAAAAAAGACTCCTCCGAGGAGCTAAGATGTACGCCATCATGAAAGGCATGGGTTTTAGCGGAGTACACCTGGGAGGGCACAACGTCCAGTACGACCAAGTAGAATATATTATCAATAGAGGGGAAGAATTTACCCCCCATTGGCAAGAGCTAGTAGCAGAATTTGATTATCCTATTCCCGGTGGCTTCTACTATTTTGAAAAAGATAAAAAAATAGGCTTGAATACTGATAAACCTGTTAACAGAGAAGCCCTGCCATTAGAAGCACCTATAGGCTTTACCTATAAAATAATGAGAGTGATCCACAGCCTGTTGTTTGTTCCAGGCAAACCATTGTATCGACTGATGAGATATCTTGCCAAAGCCTTAGATGGCTCAGCTTTTGAAAAACCTTTTCATAAGCTAGAGTTGCTGTTAAAAGTAGGGATATTTGACTGCAAAGATTGCGGTGACTGTGCCTTGCCTAATACAGGCTATGTTTGCCCCATGTCTCAATGCCCCAAAAACCAGCGAAATGGTCCCTGTGGCGGCAGCTACCACGGCTGGTGCGAGGTCACCCCTGATAGGCAGTGCATCTATGTGCGATCCTATTCCAGGCTAAAAAAATACGGAGAGGAAGAACAGCTCCGCCACAACCACCTCCCACCCTGTAATTGGAATTTACATCAAACCTCTGGTTGGAAAAACTTCTATTTAGAAAGAGACCATGCTGGTTGTGCCACTAACAATAAAATCAAGGAAGAAAAAAAGTAAGTCTCAGTTTTAAGTAAAAAGCAAATCCCCCATTCAGCTGATAAATGGGGGATTATTTCATCATTTAAAAATCATCACAGCTTAGCTTGCCTATCCCAATATTGTTGCAGGAGCACCAGGCCTCTAGCCGATAGTCTAGCTCTAATTTCTCATGGGCAGGGATAAACCTCCCCCCCTCCTCAGGAGCGAGGCGGATCTTATCTCCCCCCACCACTCTTTTGACAGCAGGAAAACTTATAGGTCGATCCAAGCTGCCTGTGCTGATAATGGCATCAACTTCCGGCTCACTATAGAACAGCGGATTGTCTGTGCCGTCCACCCCGCCATGCTCATAAGTAAGCAGCACAGTTTTTATCCCCATTTTTTCACATTCCTTTAAATAGAGCATAGTCTCCATAAAGGTATTGCCACCGCATTCCCAGCTGGCCACAACCCCTTCAGCCCCAAGCATTTGAGCCATTCCAGCCACCAAGTTGGCACATCGGTGTTTGCCGTCTATTTCCTCAAAATGCCCTCGGCAGAGAATCACCCCGCAGAAGTTCAGACTTTTACCATGTCTTCGGTAGAGCTCCTCTATCACCGGATTATTAGTTTGGTAATAGGTAGGAGTCTGTACTGCTGTGTGGGAATGAAGGGCATTCACTAACGCACCGTCAAAAAACTCATTGGGATGGACTAAAGTGGGCAACAGATCATCATAGGACATCCCATAAAAATAATTCCTGCCAAAGAGGCCACAGGATTCTATTTGGTTTACATAGACCACGTTAGGCAGGCTATCTACTTTACCCTCCAAGCTATAGGTCTTAACATAATCCGGTTCCTGCCCCCGCAAAATCTCCCCTAAGTATCGAGCCGCTCTAATGCCAGCATTGCGAATTGCCAGTTCGTAAGCTTCCTCATCTTGATCCTCTTTTAAAGTAATTACCGGCACTATGTTCCAGGTTTTACTAAATGGGGTTAGCTCTCCATTAGGTCCATCAATATCCAAAATACCCTCCCGAGCGATGTACAAGCCGCCAGCCTTCCGCAAAGGCACCATGCAGGAGGTTATCACCGCCACCCCATTCATGCGGTAGGTAATGCCGCTGCCGCACCGATAAACTGACGCCCCCGCCACCCCCGGGTAGACATTGTCTCCTCCCATAATTTTCACTCTGGGCTCTATCGCATCCATTACGTGGATGACGCGCGTATTCTCACCAGGAGCCACCAACTCTATCCTTACTTGTTCTATTGTCAAATCCTCCATCAATAAGTTTTCCAGCTCTGCTTTATTGATGAATAGTGTCTTTTGCTCCAGATATGACCTATTGGCAAACTCTACCCTATCTATTATGAAGCTTCCTAATTCTAATTGCATATGTTGTTCTCCCCTCTCTAAACCGGCTGGGCGATAATAGGCTCAGTTAAATCTTTGGATAACAAGCTCAAGGCTGCCTCAAGGATTTTTTTTCTGAGGGCTTCATTCTTTTCCTCAGAAAAGCTGGGTTCACCCCAGGGATGAGGAATTTTTATTCCCTTGACAATCCGATTTGTCCCCACTTGTTTTGCTAAAGGAGTCATAGCAGTAATTATGGCTACCGGTATCCCCTGCTTTTCAATTTCCTTGGCCAACACAGCACCGCTGCGGGTATCAGTGCCTCAGGTACTAGTTAGGATCACCCCATCAATTTGCTCCTGCCCCAGGACTTGAGCTATTTCTTGCCCCATAGCTTTAAAGGTATTAATTACCCCACCGCAGCCAGCGGTGACAAAGTATTTTTGATGGACTTCTCCTATTAACCCCTGCTGAGCTAAATCAGCTACCGCCTGAAAAGGCAGCACATACTGAGGATTTTCATTGATGTAGTTAGGATTAATTCCGCCATGGATACATTCGTACTCTCCCTCTTGTACTAGCTCCATGGGATAAGCTTCCCAAGTAGTAGTATTTAGGGCTTTCATTCGATCTGGATTTCCCTTGGGAACCACACCAGCAGTTGTTATTAGGGCAATTCTGCTCTTGGCTAAATTGGCAACCGGCAAGGGAGGTGCTACTTTTTCAAAAACCGGCATTGTCAATTCACTCTCATAAGCATTTCCCTTTAATTTTGCCTCCAGCATATCTAAAGCCCTAACAGCCCCGCTCTTTTCTCGGAACACTAGCTTGCGAATCCCCCGGGGAATGTAGCCCTCTGTCCTAGCAGGACCAATAGGTTTTTCAGTAAAGAGTCTTGCAGCAAAGCCCGCCAGCTTTTCCAGTTCCTCTGCCATTGACCGGGCAGTTATCCCAGTAGGTAAGATAAACAAATTTTCATTTTGCTTATAAATATCCACCGCTGGGTTTGTTTGATACATGCCAGTAATAGCTGGTATATTTAACCCTCTAATTATCTTTTGACAAACCGCCCCACAGGCTATGCCATATCTGCCGGCATTAAACGCGGGGCCTGCAATAACCAAATCTACCTTTTCCTGCTTTAATCTAGTGATGATTTCATTTAATGCTCTTTCTTCATTATGGGCAAAGTAGTTGTCTCCACAAACACAGGTCAAGCTTATTTCATAATCAGCCCCCAACAGCCGTTGCAGTTCCACCCCTGGTCCCAGTGGTTCTGTTGAGAAAGCCAAGGGAGCATCAGCCAGCTCCTCACCGCCTATCCCTCCATAAAACTGATTGATATAGTGCAACACCTTAATTTTTGGTTCCATTACATTATAACTCCTTTATTATCTTGAGAATTGTTGGATGATAAGCGATAAATCTTTTCCATCTCCAGGCTTGGTGGTGACCCCCACACCTTCATGACTAAAATAAGGATGACAGAGACTAATAAGGCACCAACTATCTCCGGAATACCAGTTTTGGAGACTAAAAATATCTTCCACAATATATAGGCTATAGGGCTGACAGAGAGGGCTACCAGGGCTCCTGCAGCATTGGCCTTTTCCCATAAAACCCCAATTATTAGGGGAATACCAAAAATCAAGGCAAACCCGCCAAAGGCGAAAGCATTTAACTCCAGAATTAAGGCCGGCGGCTTAATGGCAATCACAAAGGAAAGGACCCCTATCACTAGCACTGATACCTTAATAATCATCAAAACAGTTTTTTCCGGCAAATCCTTTACAACCTTACCTACCAGGTCATTGCCAATAGTTGCAGCTACCGCTAACAGCAAGGAGTTGGCGCTGGTCATCATAGCAGCAATCAAAGTGAAAAATAGCAGGACACTATAAATAGATGGCAGTCCGCTAATCATAGTAGGCATTGCCAGGTCTCCGCTGGCAAGGCCTGGATAGAGCACTTTGGCCACTAGCCCGATTAGTCCAGCCCCAAAGGCCCAAATTGCCCCTAAAGCCATGGAAAGAGGAAAGGCTGTCCGCACCGCTGTTGCATCTTTAAGACCCCAAACCCTTGCGGTAAGATGGGGCTGGCCCCAAAAGGATATTAAAAAGGTGATTATTAGACCAATTTGCAGCGATAAAGGCATGAAACCGGTAAATTCCGTTAACCCCGGATTAATTGCCGCCAGCTGTTCATTAAGGCCCGAAAATCCCCCTACCTGCCGCAAGGATACAATAACCATCATCACTGTTCCCACAGTCATAAGAATTCCCTGGGCTGTATCTAACCAAGCTATGCCCAAATATCCGCTTAGCTGGGTAGAAATCACCACTATGGAAGCTATTAAAATCATACCCCAGGTATAACTAATGCCCATGTTGGATTCAACCAGATAACCTGCACCCATAAACTGAATGATAATCATTGGTATAATGAAAATAATAGTCCAAAATGCTGAGATAATTTTAAACTTTTCTTGTCCATAGCGTAGGGCTAGATATTCTGAAGTGGTTAATATCCCCAGCTTTTCCGCCACCCGCCGCAAGCGGGGAATAACAACTAGCCAGCTAATAAACATACTGCCAAAAACGCCG